>DATDIX010000001.1:0-4352 GCA_036520835.1 Chitinophagaceae bacterium
AAACAAAAAGCGGCTGATCCTTGCTTTTAAAGAAAATTCATGATGATAAGGAAAAAAGACCGGCTCAAACCCCTTTTCCTGCAATATCCGCTCCGCATCAGTGCCCCCTACACCGCCATGCAGGTATCCTTCCTGCAGGTATTGCTGTATAAAGTATTTCTTTGCCGGCTGATCCAATACGCATTGATTGATTACCCGATAAAGATAAGGTTATACCGCCTTACGTGCAGCCGGTAACCGTCAGGTATTGATAGGTTGATTTGCCTATATTTACAACATAATCTTTTTGATACCTGATGCGAGAAACCGAAATAAAGATCAGCCCGCCCGGAGCCCTGTCATTTGATCTTACAGAGATAAGGGAAAGCAGGGAGCTCCTTTATTTTTTTGTCTGGCGTGATATTAAGGTCAAATACAAGCAAACTTATCTCGGCATCCTCTGGGCCATCCTGCAACCATTGCTGCTGATGGGTATCTTCTACCTTGTATTTTTCAAAACACTGAAGGTATCGGTCGGTATGTCCTACCCTGTTTACACTTTTGCAGGTTTGATACTATGGGGTCTCTTCTCAACTGGCATCACGCATAGCAGCGAAAGCCTGCTCAGCAGTTCACAGATCATCCGGAAGATCTATTTTCCCCGTATACTTATCCCACTGGCTTCCCTGCTGACCGCATTGGTTGACTTTCTCATTGCATTTGCACTACTTATCATTTTACTGGTCGTATTTCGCCAGCCGGTTAGTTGGCAGGCCATTTATTGTTTTCCTTTAGCGGTGGCACTCACTTTTATCTCTTCATTCGGCATCGGCGCTTTACTGGCTGCACTGAATGTAAAATACAGGGACTTCCGTTACCTCCTGCCTTTTGCGATACAATTGCTGTTCTTTAGTTCACAGGTTGTTTATTCCATTCATTCATTAGAGCAAGGATGGCTCAGGTCCATACTTTACTGCAATCCACTTAACGGCGCCCTGGAACTTTTTTATTACCCATTGCAAAATGGCGATATAAATACGACAGGTATCATCACCAGTTGTGCAGTCGCCCTTCTTTTTCTTGCGGCAGGTTTATTCTACTTTAAAAAAACGGAAGCTTATTTTGCTGATCTTATCTGATACATGAAGCCTGTTATTGAAATAAACCAGTTGGGTAAAAAGTACCGTATCCGTCAAACGGAGCCCTATCTTGCTTTGCGGGATGCGATCACCCGTTCATTCACCAACATGTTCCGTGAAAAACAGGAGGACAAGAAAGATTTTTGGGCATTGCAGGATATCAATCTCAAAATTGAAGCAGGCGAACGCATTGGCATCATTGGCCGAAATGGCGCCGGCAAAAGTACTTTGCTGAAAATATTAAGCCGCATCACCTGGCCAACCACCGGTCATGCGATCATAAGAGGAAGATTAGCCAGTTTACTCGAAGTAGGCACCGGTTTTCACCCTGAACTCAGCGGCCGGGAAAATATTTATCTCAATGGTTCGATACTGGGTTTAAAAAAAGCAGAAATAAATAAGCAGTTCGATGCGATTGTAGATTTCAGCGGGGTGGAAACCTTCCTTGATACTCCTTTAAAAAATTACAGCAGCGGGATGCAGTTGAGATTGGCTTTTGCGGTAGCGGCGCATTTGGAACCGGAAGTATTGCTGATAGATGAAGTGCTGGCGGTGGGTGACTGGGAGTTCCAACAAAAATGTATCGGTAAAATGGAAGAAGTCAGTAAATCACATGGAAGGACGATATTATTTGTGAGTCATAACCTCGATACAATCCGGCGCTTTTGTTCCAAAACAATATTATTGGAAAACGGGAAAATCATCAGCCAGGGAAATTCAGATAAAGTAATTAATGAATATTTATCTGATCACCTGCAAACAAAAGCCGAACAAGGATGGGAAAACGGGATCATCTCGTCTGACAAATCAGTGAAATTAAATAAGGTTTACCTGCATAGCGGGTCTGATCAAATCACTTCCCGTTTTGAAGTGACAGACAAGATCGGCATCACAATGGAATATGAAGTGCTGACTGGAAACGGAGTATTTACTCATGGACTTAACCTTTTTAACCAGGAAAATGTAAATGTTTTCAATTCGCACGATGTAGTTTCTCCTGTCAGGAATGAAAAAAGGAATCCCGGTAAATATGTTTCTACTGCCTGGATACCTGACAATCTTTTGCCAGAAGGAATATTCTCTGTCAGTGTAGCACTGTTTCAGGCCAATCCTCTTTATGTCTATATCCAGGAACATCATGTAGTAACCTTCGAGACATTTACTAATTTTAATAAGCTATCTGCCCGCGGGAATTATGCAGATGAATTTCCGGGGATTGTACGTCCACTGATCTTTTGGGAAACAAGAAAAATTTAATCCTGAAATATGCACTTTTTCCAACGCCAAAAAAAATTCAGGTTAAAAGACATTGATGCCGGCCATCATCGTGTTACTTACAAGGGGGTCCGGGCAAAAAAGAACCCGTTTGATTATCTCCTGTACCAGATGATAACCTGGGAAGTAAAACCAGATCTTATCATTGAGATTGGCACCAATAAAGGAGGCTCAACCTTATACCTTGCCGACCTGCTCGAGCTAACTCAAAAAGGAGAGGTGCATAGCATCGACCTGGAAAGTAATGCAGAAGACCCCTTGCTTTATACCCATCCCCGGATCCACCTTTTCAAAAACGGGTTCAGGGAATATGACACTGAACTCCTAAAAAGCTTTCAGACCATCCTTGTCATTGAAGATGGTTCACACATGTATGAAGACTCCCTGGATGCTTTAAAAATATTTTCCCCGTTTGTAACAAAGGGGTCTTATTATATCGTTGAAGACGGTATTATCACAGAACTGGGGCTTAATAAGGAATACAATGGCGGACCGCAGAAGGCTGTTGCTGAATTCCTGGAGACCAATGAAAATTTCACGATAGATAAAAAATGGTGTGATTTTTTCGGGCCATCGGCTACTTTCAATATCAATGGCTATCTAAAACGAATCGCCTGAGTTTATATGAGTAATAAAAAATGGGCAGGAGAAAGGTTAGAGACTTTTGTTTATAATGAAAGTACCATCGAGCACCTGCACCGCTATGCCATAGCTATGGACCTGGTAAAAGACAAGGTCGTACTGGATATTGCCTGCGGCGAAGGATATGGATCTAACCTGCTGGCAAATGTGGCCAGGTCCGTCACGGGAGTTGAAAAAGATGCTGCCACAGTAAAAGAAGCAAAAAGAAAATATACAAAACCCAATTTGCAATTCGTAGAAGGGCTGGCAGAAAAGATACCGGCAGCTGACCAAAGTTTTGACGCTGTCATCAGCTTTGAAACACTCGAGCATATCACCGGTCATGACCAGATGTTCCGCGAAATAAAAAGGGTACTGAAACCGGGTGGGTTGCTGATCATCTCTACTCCAGATAAAAAATTTTACAGTGATCTTCCGGGTTACAAGAACCCTTTTCATGAAAAAGAATTATATGAAAAAGAATTCAGGGAGATCATCAGCCGTTATTTCAGGCACAGCCGGTTAATATACCAGCGACTGATGCTATCTTCATTAGCGTGGCTGCCCGGGGAAAGTGAATTAAAACAGTATAAAGGCAATTATGAAAAGATCATATCACAGGAAGGAATTGACCCGGTTTACCTTTTAGCCATAGCTTCTGATACAGAGATCGCCGGGCCTTCTTCCAGTATATTTGCAGGGGAAGCCATACTGCAAACCGCATTGGAGCAAAAAGAAAAAGAGTTAAAGAAAACAGCCAGCTACCGCGTAGGGCATTTCCTGTTATTCCCGTTCAAACTTATCCGGGACACATTTAAAAAATAAATTCAACCCCGCTTATGATCAGTTTTTCCGTGATCATCCCCAACTATAATCATTCAACCTTTTTAAAGCAGCGGATCGATTCAGTATTAAATCAAACATACCCCGGTTTTGAACTGATCATACTGGACGATTGCTCTTCTGACAATAGCCGGGGGGTCATTGAAACATACCGCGGTCATGAAAAAATATCCCATATCATTTACAACGAGAGAAACAGCGGCTCGCCGTTTCTCCAATGGAAAAAAGGAATTGGACTCACCGGCAATGACTGGATCTGGATAGCCGAAAGCGATGATTTTGCTGATCCCTCTTTTTTGCAGGAAGCAGCACTGGCCATCAAAAACCATCCCGCCACCGGTATATTTTATTCCGATAGTTTCGTGGTGAACGAAGCTGGTGAAAAAATTGACGAAAGATTCTCGCTGCGGAAGAACAATATTTTTCATACTGAAAAATGGAGCCACGACTATTTTACTGAAGGTATTCATGAAATAAACCAATACCTGAAGTTTG
>DATDIX010000002.1:0-2384 GCA_036520835.1 Chitinophagaceae bacterium
CACCGCTCTTTCATTATTAACCTGAACTTTATAAAGTCCTATTCCAAAGGGGCAGGAGGGTTTGTAACATTACTGGATGGATCAGAGATCGAAGTGTCTGCTACTTATAAAGACCAGTTGCTTAAAACACTTGGCGTTTAATTGTCCCCGATCGGTGTCCGGGACAAGTCCCGGATCATTTCATTATCTCCATTTAAATGCGAAATAGCTGCAGGGCTTATCAGTTGCATTACTGATACCATGCATTTTTCCGCTTTCAGCAATATACATATCCCCGGGGCCGGCGGTATAGGTCTTTCCATCAATGACCATTTCTGTATTCCCATCAATGATCAGAATGATCTCCGTATCTATGTGCTGGTGTGGCGCATGGCTGGGGCCTTTTTCTTTCAGGTAGGTGATATGCATTTCATAGTTCTCACACATAGCGGTGGGACGGTCAAAATATCTTCGTGTCCCTTTATTGTTGGCTTCTTTGTACGCTAATGAATCGTAATTTAATAACAGGGTCCCGCCGGCTTTATTGCTTCTTTCGATATCCATCTTTTTTTTCGACCGGAACATAAATACATAATAGGTGAGTGGCCCGTCACCAATGTTTTCAAATGTTTGTTCTTCGAAAGGTGGTATAAGCAGTACGCTGCCGGCGCCGAGCACTGCTGTTTTATTCCCGATCGTACACTTCATGGTCCCTGCTTTCACAATGATCACTTCCTCTATATCTTTTTGTGTATGCGGTGGTCTTGGTACAGCTCCTTTTTCCTGCGTAGTGGCATGTATTTCAAAATATTCAAATTCAGGGGTTGTTCCTTCAGCGATCTTGCGGCCTTCCCGCTGGTTATCTTTTTTTACCGGCAGGTCATTCCAATGGATAACACCGGATTCAACAGGTTTAAGTTGTGCAGATACATTCATAACACATGTATGTAGTAGAAATAGCAACAGGATTTTCATAATGAACTTTTGTTGACTGGTCAAGGTCCTGAAATTACTGAATGAATGTAAGCTATTTTTACAAGTCTGCCTGCCCTTTGCAGGCGGGAAGTATTAGACCTCTTGATGAACCTGCTTTGGTGTTCATTTTTTTTAGCCGTTCATACCTCAAATTCCCATACTGTCCGGTAATTTCCATGTTGCTCAGCGTAAATTAAGAAGGCATTATAAAATGCATCGCCGCCGATGGTAGCGCTGTCACCAATGATAATAAGTTGTTCTTTGGCACGGGTAATGGCCACATTCATCCTCCGGTAATCTTTTAAGAACCCGATATCACCGTCATCGTTGCTGCGCACCAACGATACAATAATGATCTCTTTTTCCTGTCCCTGGAAACTGTCAATGGTGCTGATACGCATAGATGCCGGCAAAATCTCCCTTGCAGCTATTACCTGGCCGGAGTAAGGAGAAATAAAAGCTGTGGCAGAAGTATCGAGTGCTTCCCGCTGAAGTAATTGCCGGACGATATTCAATTCCCCTTCATTTTGCAGACTGACGCCATCAGGGTCGTGCTTTTCATTATAGCCGGAACCGGCTGTATCAATAAAAGTGAGATGAATGCCGTTGTCAGCAAGATGAGCTGCTGTTTGCAATAATCCATTATAAAAATAATTGCTGCTGAACCCGGCGATCGCCTGCCGCATGCGGTATTGGGTGTTGAGCAGGTAAACATTACTGACGGTATCAATTGCGGCTTCTAAAACAGAACGGTTAAGACCGAGTTGTGCCGCTTCATTGCTTAATACAGTAGGGGGGAGCTGCCAGTGATCGCCAGCCAACACTATCTTTTCTGCCAACGGAAATATGCACCAGGCCAATGGTTCGATACATTGACCTGCTTCATCCATTACCAATGTATTAAACTGAAGGTGATTGATACCGGCATCGTATAATCCAATTGGCGTTCCTGCTATCACTTCAGCTTCTTCCAGCAATTTTTCTTCGTTGTAGGTTTGCAGTTGCCTGATCTCTGTACGAATATTCTTTACTTCTTTGAACAGGAGGTTACGTTGTTCCCGTTCCGCTTTGCCAAAACTCCGCTTGTATTTAAGCGCCATGCGACGGAATTCCTCAGCTCTTATCTTTAATTGCTTGATCTCTTTTTGGGCCTTACTGTTATTCAGTTTGCCTTCAGGCGTATAAGGAAAGATCGTTTCATCCACTTTGCTGGTATTACCAACCCTTAGCAGTTTTACACCTTGCTGCAGGAGGCCCCTTGCAATATTATCAACAGCCGTATTACTTGGCGCAGCCACCAATACTTTTTCGCCGGAGCGGATGAGCTGAAGTATGGCTTCAATTAAAGTAGTGGTCTTGCCTGTACCTGGCGGGCCATGCACGATCGTTACCTGTTCGTTTTGGGTGATCGCCGCAACAGCCTGCTGCTG
>DATDIX010000003.1:0-2298 GCA_036520835.1 Chitinophagaceae bacterium
CTGTATCGCTTTCACCGGTTGTATCTTTCTTACCAGTATAGAAGGTATCATCAATACCAAAAAGCAAACTACCAGGGTGCCGGCACATATAAGCCCTACCTGCCACCACACAATTTTTACAGCCGCTTCGCTCAGGTAATACGCTTCTTCTTTCAGTTTGATAAAACCGGTTTCTTTTTGCAGGTATAATAACCCAAGCGCCACCACAAGGCCAATGATGATGCCTGTGATGGTAATGATAAGTGAATGACGGAGAAATATCTTTTGTACGGTCCAGTCAGTAGCGCCAAGTGATTTTAAAACACCTATCATACGAACTCTCTCTAATACAAGAATAATAAGACAGGTAATAAGATTGATCACTGCCACGATGATCATAAAACCGATCAGTACATTACGGGTGATATCCTGCATCCCCAGCCAATCAAAGATATTAGGTGAGATATTTCTGACACTTTGCGTATCCCAGGTAAGCGGGAAATCTTCCATCTCATATATTTCATTGGCCGCTTCATCTATTCGTTTATAGTCTTTCAGGAATATCTCGTAGCCGCCTATCTGTTCGGGTTGCCAGTAATTAAGCCGCCTGATCAGTTTGATATCAGCAATGGCAAATTTGTCATCATATTCCTGTATCCCGGTTTTATAAATGCCCACTACGGTCAGCTTATCGGATCCCATTTTTTGTTCACCTGATCCATCCGGTGGACGTATAAAATAGATCAGTATCCTGTCGTTGAGTTTTAAGCCAAGTTGTTTGGCCGTATAAGTTGATAATATGATCTCTTTATTGTAGGAGCTGTCGTTGAATTGTATTGGCCTGCCTTCTGTGATAAAAGGACGGATATGATCAAAGTTATAAGTACTGTCAAGGCCTTTTACTAACACACCTTCAATCTCATCGGTTGTTTTAAGCATACCATACTTGGTGGCAAATGGGTGAATGCTTTCTACCAGCGGATCCTTCCTGATCTCATCAGCGAGGGTATCATCTTTCAGTATCGGGGTTTCCTCAGCGATTAATGCTTTGAAAGGTTGTTTTTCCTGCACACGGATATGGCCCCAGAAACTGAATACTTTCTGGCTTACTGTTTCCTGGAATCCATTGGCAAAAGCCAGCGTAACGATCATCACCACCACGCTGATCACCGTGGCAACAATGGATAACCGGATAATGAACCGGGAAAATGACCGCTGCTGGTTAAATGCGATGCGATCTGCTATAAAGCCTGCAACCTTCAAATTAAAATGTTTGTCTTCTTCCGAATGGGTTGAATGGACAAAAATAAGCCGCTCAAAACATTTTATCTTCTTTTTTAATCAATTTTCGCATATTGCATGGAATAAAAACGCCGGCGCCTGATGAAAAATATTGTGACATTTCTTTTCCTGTTGTTCTTTCTGGCCGCAAAGGCCCAGTTACCTGATCATGTTTACCAGCCGGGTATTCATTCGGTCAAACTTTTTAAATACGGGGATATTTTCAGCTACCCGGTCCTGAAGCTGAATAGCGGAGATATGCTGGAGCTGCATTTTGATGATATGGGTACGGATATAAAGTACTGTTATTACACCTACCAGCTTTGCAATGTCGACTGGACGCCATCTACTTTGCAGTATTATGATTATATCCGCGGGTTTCAAAGCATCCGTATCACCAATTACCGCAATTCATCAATCGCTAATACAAGGTACGTCCATTACCAGGCCACGCTGCCCGATCGGAATTCAGTACCAACTATGCCGGGCAATTACCTGCTGAAGGTTTTTCTGAACAATGACACTTCCCAACTTTTATTTACAAAAAGGTTTTTAGTGGTGGATCCACGGGTTGCAGTAACAGCGAAATTGGTACAACCATTCAAAGTGCATTCGTTGCGGGTAAATCAGCGTGTGCAGGCGGAAGTAAGTACGCTTAATACACAGATCAATACCTTGTCACCACAGGACCTGAAGGTGGTCATTTTGCAAAACAATATCTGGCCATCGGCTGTCCTTATTGACCGGCCTACTATTTATCGCGGTAATTACTATTTATATAATGATGATGCTACTGAATTCGCCGCAGGGAGGGAGTGGAGATGGTTTGATCTTCGGAGTTTGCGCCTGAGGGGTGATAGAGTGCAGAGTATTGTTGATACATCAAAAAGGACCGAGGTGTATGTAAATACTGATGGAGAAAGAAGGAACCTGTTATATACTTACTATCGTGACCAGAATGGTCTTTTTACGATCGTGAATATGGATGGCTACAATCCTTACTGGCAGGGTGATTATGGCTATGTTCATTTTACCTAT
>DATDIX010000004.1:0-6486 GCA_036520835.1 Chitinophagaceae bacterium
TATCGTGTTGCGGCTTTATATTAAAACGTCTTGTTTATTAAACAGGCGACTGTCTCAGGGAAGAACCTATTTTATCTTCATGGGCTGCTTTTTCCAGTATGTCAGCGATCGCCATAGCCATTCAAATGGCCCGAACCTGAAATAGCGCAGCCATATTGAAGAATAGATCAGTTGGAGTATCCATACAGCAAATACAACATAATAGAGTTCATGAAGCCTGAGTTTGTTGTAATTGTCAAAACCATAGCCATAATAGAACCAGGTGCAGATGATACTTTGTACCAGGTAATTGGTAAATGCCATTTGCCCGACATTGGCCAATGCTTTCATCAGCCAGGGAACGATACGGCTGCGAAAGACCAACATTAATAAGCTGGCATGGCCCAGGCATAAAAAGAACCTGCGGAAATCATATATCTGCCAATGGGGAACACGGAAGTGGTCAACATAAGTTCCGATGCCGGTATTGAAATCGACAAAGGCATTGAAATAAGACCACCCGAAAGGAATACCGATACCATACCCGATGAGTAATGTCATTACATAGGTGGAAGTGGATAGCTTATTGGAGAAAAACCCCAGGCCAAATAATCCCATACCGATAAACATCATGCAAAGCATGTCCCAAATACCATGGTACATATAATTGACTTCGCCGTTGACATTGTCAGGTATAAAATGCGTGAAGATAGTACCGTATCCTGAATGCATTTTTCTCAGGTGGCGGTTTACGTTGGCGGTGTCGGGTGTTTGGTTTTTTTCTATTTCCGGCCAGGCGTTTTTAGCTTCTTGCTGTTTTTCGGTCAATTCTTTACCTGCTTTTTCTGCCGCTATGGCTGCTACATAATTTTTCCGGGTGTCACGCAAGTCGCCGTACCAGTTCTGTGTTTTTAACATGCCGATGCCTATGCAAACAAAACCGATAATGATCAGCCAGGAGGGTTTTATTTTCCTGAATGCAAATAAGATCATCCCGCAAAGTCCGTAGAAGAATAAGATATCTCCGGGCCACAGGAGGATGAAAGCGTTAAATAAACCGAAGAGCACCAGCCAGAGAAGCCTGCGGTAATAGTACTCTGCCACGGGAGCTTCGCCGGGCAATGCTTTCTTGTTCATCATGAACAGGACCATGCCTGCGCCAAATAGCATACTGAACAAGCCACGCATAGTGCCATCGAAAAATGTAAAGATGGTCGCCATGGTATAATAATCTTTACCCGTATGAGGGCCATTAATTATTTTTATCAGTTCGCTCCAGTGGATGCCAAAGCCCGGCATATTCATCAATAAAATACCCAGTAAGGCAAAACCGCGGACAACATCCACTGTTTTGATCCGCTCGGAGGAAGCAACAGGCCGCACACTTTGCTGCTTGCCGGCTGCCTGGTCAGCAGCAAGGTCTTGTGGGTTCAGGGAAGCGCCGTATTCGTTCATAAAATATGTTGATAAAGTGAACTGATTATGTTGTTGCGGGGTTTGGATCAGGGATAACCGTTACTGGTTTTTTAAATGGTAGTTTTTTCCGGTAAACAAGATATTTCCAAAACCATTCAACGGGGCCCATCGTAAAATATCTCATCCAGAGAACAGAAAAGACAATTTGTATCAGCCATACTTCTGCTACCATAAAATAAAGTTGTACTTGTGATAATCTTCCGAAGTATCCCATGCCATAGCCATAGAAAAAGACAGTGCAGATAATGACCTGCAAAAAGTAATTGGTAAAAGCCATTTGCCCTACGGTGGCCAATGTCCGCCATAGCCATTTAAAAATATTCAACCGCAACAATGCTATGATGAGGGCGGCATAACCTGTAGCCAGTAAAAACCGCTCAACAGGAAAAAACTGGTTGAAAGGAATGAAATTGTTTTCAATGTATTTGGCATAGTCGGCCAGTTTTATATCCTGGTAATGAATCCTGAACCAGGCGAGCCCGAGACCGGCGATAATAAAAGGTATGGCAAGGAGTAAATATTTTTTCATGGGAAAGCGGTCTCCAAAAAAGCCAAACCCGAGAAGGGCCATACCCAGGAACATCATGGAACCGATATCCCAAATGCCCGTTCTGTACAGCCAGTATGATTCTTTATTCTGGCTTCGGCCCAGCAGATGATCCCATATCTTCGTATAGCTGGTTGTCCGCATGGCTTTATTCTCTCTTTTATCCGCTGCCGTATCATATTTTAATCCTTTTACCAAACCTTCCCATGCTCCTTTATCCTTTGCCTGTTGCTTGGTCAGCGTGTCATTTTTAGCTTCTTTTGCCAGCGAGTCATTCATTAATTTTTTAACCGCTGTATCTTTTGAAAGCTTACCGGCAATGGAATCTTTATGCAGTTTCCGGGCAACAGAATCTTTATTGGCCAGTACCCAGATACTGTCTTTTTTAAACCGTTCAATGCTGTCCTTCTTAAATTTCTTTTCCACTTCCGTGATGGCTACATATTTCCGATAGGTTTTTTTATCATCTGCATAGTTCCAGTAGCTTTTACCGCAGTAGATCAGTGTGGTGATGATGGCAGCTATCAATAATCCTTTCTGTGACATCCGCCAGAAGGGGAACAGCAGGATGCCGAGTACGGCAAAATGAAAAAGAAAATCACCGGGCCATAACAGTACGATGGCGCTGAATATGCCGAATATAAGAAGCCACAACATCCGGCGGATGTACAGGTCAGCTACGGAAAGGACAGAAGGGTGATCTTTTCTTGATAAGAATAAAATGGTACCCGCCCCGAATGCGATCGAGAACAGTGCAAGCATTTTACCTTCAAAGACCATCGCGACAAATGACATAAGGTTGTAGTTGCCTCCGTGGGTGCCGGTTTTGTAAAATAATTGCTTGTTGTTTGTAAAGCCACCAAATTCCCAGATGCTGACAATAAGGATACCCAGGACAGCGACGCCACGCAATACATCGAGAGAAAGGATCCGCGGGGATTTTCCCTCAGCAATGCCAGTAACGGGAGACCCCGGCATAATGCCGGATGGTTCCGAAGAAACAGATGTCATAAAGAGAAATTTTATTGGTGATGGTTACGGAGGGTTCCTAAATATACAATTATCCCGGAAAAAACAATATGCGATACATTATTTATCGCAAGCGAAATAATAAGAACGTAACTTTTTTATGCTCTCCGCCGTAGTTAATAGTCAATGCCGGGATTTTGCGGGTATTTGCGGGCATGCGGGTTTTAACTATTTTCTTTTACTAGTGAAATCATTTAACGCAAACGTTTCCCCAGGCGAAAACTTTTCGCGGAACAGCGGGTTGACTTTTGATAAATTTTCTTTTTCTTATTTTCATGAAATATTATAAATGATGCAAAGGATAAACCCAGATGTGGATGTGATCATGGATATTTTAAAAGCGGTGGTAGAAGCGCAGCCTATGTCGGCCTTTGCTAAAAGTTTATTACACCAGTACCAGGAAAGGGGCGGTTTGAGTAAAAAACAACTCCAGGGTTTATATAATAAAGCGGGAAAGGTAAAAACGATCCCGGCAGGTAAGCTGGCAACGCTGGAAGCTATTATATTGAAAAGGCCCAACAGGTATAAGTCAGAATTGCCGGCAGCTGAACCGCTGTATACAAAAGATGAAGGAGCAGGAAAGATGCTGGAGGATATTTTGACAAAATACCCGGAGCACAAAAGAGTATTGTTTTTTAAATCGAAGTACGATAACAATGAAGTGCTGACTGCTGCAGAACTCGCCGAGTTGCAGCGGTTCAGTAAAATGCTGAAATAGTTTTCAAGGATCATGAAGGTTCCTGTTATTTATATCATGGGTGTTTCCGGTTCGGGAAAAACGACTATCGGGAAGAAACTATCCGGGGCTGCCGGTATTCCATTTTTCGATGCCGATGATTTTCACTCTAAGGCTAACAAAGAAAAAATGAAAGCAGGCCGGCCATTGAATGATACCGACCGGGAAGATTGGCTGGCAACAATTAATCAACTGGCCAAAAATGAAGCCGGGAAAAATGGAGCAATAATTGCCTGCTCGGCATTGAAAGAAAGATACAGGACATTGTTGTCTGCAGGAATTGAGGATAAGGTTCAGTGGATATTTCTGCAAGGCGATAAAAAGGTGATCAGTGAAAGAATGAAAGCCAGGAAAGATCATTTTATGCCGGAAAGCCTGTTGCAGTCGCAGTTCGAAACATTAGAAGCCCCGGGGAGCAACGCGATAATCATTGACATCAGCAAAAGTCCGGATGAAATAGTAAACACAATATTGGATGTGCTGAATACCCGGAATGTTAATTAGGAAATGTTACCGGTTACTGGTCCTTCGCTTTACTCAGGATGACGGTAACCGGTAACCAACTACAGATTATTTTGTTTTTGCTAATCCTTCAGTTACGATATTCGCCAGTAATCTTCCTTTCGGTAATTCATTGCTTGAATAATACAGGCTAAGCTTCCCGGGATTGTTTTTTTGCAGGCTAAGAATATCTTTTACTTTGCAAGCCATTGCTGCATCCGAAACTAAGTTAGTCGCTGACACATTTGCAAACTTCCATTCTTTCAGGGTCTTGTTTTCTGCATCCCTGATGACGATACTCCTGTTCTTGCCCACCTGCCCGCAATGATGATATTTAATGACCAACTGGTCATTGGAAAAACGTTGGTCAAGGTGAATACTTTTAACTGTATTCATTTGGTTGCCGAATTGCTGCAGCACCACCTTATTGTTCAGGTAGATCTCAAATCCTTCACCGCCTTTGTTTGATGAAAAAGAAGAAAGGATGAGTGAGAGGGTAATAAATGTCATTGCCACAATGGCTTTTGTCCTGCGGGTAATCTGTTGCATAACATATTTTTTTTTGGTTAATAATTAATGAGAATTCGTTTATCAACACAAAAAAAGCAGGAAAAGCACCCCGGGAAAAATCACTTTGACAACTGGCAGGGCATGCTTGATGAATGACAGGAGAATACATCCGGAACAACCAACCACTCAACTTTAGCTATGCTAAATAATTGCTTTTCTGTTTTGCCATTGGACAAAGAGTAATGCATGTCAGCAATTGTCAAACCGTTTGAACCGTTCATGGCAGGACCTTTCCAGGAACTCCCTGTCATCCGGGTGGGCGATATTAATAAGGGCTTTTGCTCTTTGCCTGAAATTCTTTCCAAACAAATAGGCAATACCATATTCTGTTACCACATAATGCATATGGGCCCGGGTGGTAACCACACCGGCCCCCGGTTTTAACATGGGTACGATACGCGGCACACCTTTAGCAGTTCTTGAAGGCAAAGCAATGATGGGTTTGCCTCCCTCGCTAAGTGCCGCCCCCCGCATAAAATCCATCTGGCCGCCTACACCGGAATACTGGTAGGTGCCGATAGAGTCAGCACAAACCTGTCCAGTCAGGTCCAGTTCAATTGCGCTGTTGATGGATACCATTTTATTGTTCCGCCTGATAATATGCGGATCATTCACATAGTCAATATCAAGAAAATTGAATGCGGGGTTATCATCCAGGTAATCATAGAGCCGCCTGCTTCCAAGTGCAAAAGCCGTCACGCTTTTATTCGGATGAATTCTTTTATACTTGTTATTGATCACATCTTTTTCTACCAGGTCAATGATACCGTCTGAGCACATTTCTGTGTGCACACCGAGGTCTTTATGATTCACCAGCTGGCGAAGTACGGCATCTGGTATGGAGCCAATACCCATTTGGAGGGTACTGCGGTCCTCAATGAGGCCAGCTACATTAGCCCCGATTTTTAATTCTGTGTCGCCTGCTTTTTCCCCATAATTTGCTTCGTATAATGGTTCATCACAGTATACCATGCTGTCAAAGCGGCTGCTGTGTATCAGCCCGTCACCATGGGTGCGGGGAACATTCGGGTTCACCTGTGCAATAATATGTTTTGTGGTATTGACCGCAGAGCGGGCAATATCTACTGATACACCAAGGGAACAATAACCATGACCGTCGGGTGGTGATACCTGCACCAGTGCTACATCGATCGGCAATATACCCTGTTTGAAAAGTTCGGGTATCTCACTTAAAAAAACCGGTACATAATCGGCCCTGCCCTCATTTACCGCATTACGTAAACTGGCAGATACAAACAAGGAGTTGAAATGAAAAATCCCTTCATACTCGGGCTTGTCAAGCTGTACATCACCATAAACAGTATTGGAGACTATCTCTACGTTACTGAGCCGGTCTGCATGTTTAGCCAATGCCCTTAGTAAAAAGGTAGGCGTCTGTGCACTTCCATGTATGTAGATCCTGTTGCCCGGCTTGATGATAGAGAGGGCTTCTTCTGCTGGTGTATAAACGATGGGTAGTTTCATAACTCGCAAAGCTTATTAATCACCGGGAAAAACAGTATGACCATATTTATGAAAGAAGTTGATAAAAATCAGGCCGGCCAGGGTATACTATCAGCTTATCATTTTCTTTTTAGGGAGCGATGTCCATGTCCAGATTGCCCCGAGCAGGTCTATTACACCAAAG
>DATDIX010000005.1:0-2162 GCA_036520835.1 Chitinophagaceae bacterium
CCGCCGCAACAGGTATCAAAAGGTAAGTTATGACTATTGGTATTGTATATACACCGGCTGAGGTTTCAACGCTAATATTTCCTGAATCGTCATCAGGCGGCCATTCTTCTTAGTATCATTCTTATAAAACAGCTTGAAGCCTGTGTACTCTACCGGTTCTTTATGTATAAAATGACGATAAGTACCTTTCTTTAATTCCGGGGGGCCCCAGCCATCCATATCCATCACTATCTGTACTTCAGGTCTTGTTTTTATTTGTTTATAATTCGTCACCCCGTTTTGTGTAAACCGGTGTACGACGAATATTTTTGGGGTCAGGTTATTCTCTTTTACCAGTTTAGCGAGGTATTCGGTTGCATAATTAATATCTGCCGCATCAAAGCTGCCTACTACTTTACCAGGCGCCTGTCCACCCTTCATCGAAAATTCAGGGTCAATACCCAAATGCACATTCGGCATCTTCAGGTATTTCTCTAACTCCGGTAATTCCTTTTGCAGGGTACTAAGTCCTACCTGCACATCAATAAATACAAGCGCATTGATCCTTGCTGCCATATTCAATACAGAATCTATCTGGTGAAAAGGCATCCGGAGCCGGTAGGTATTCCCTTTGCCGGGGCTTTGCTGTGCCGTCACTGCTATATAATGGAGCGCCGGAATTACTTCCAGTACTGAATCTGCTTTTTGCCATGCGGCTACTTCCTGCTGCAGTTTTGCCAGCATTTGATCCGGGGGAAGCTCGCCAAGTATGCCCATTTGTTTTGAATACAGGTTTCCATAATAAGCAATGATCCTTTTGAACGGGAAAACAGCCCCGGGCATTGGGTATTCTGTTTTCACTGGCCACTTGCCTGTAGTATCGCCGTTTACAATATGCGCCATTTTACTGTTGTACTCTTCTATATCCGTCAGGAGCGGTGTTGCATTTTTCCCCGGCGCCGGGTTAGGTTCGGTCACTACGCCTGATGACTCCTTTGCCGATCCGGATTCAGTATAGAATACAACTCTGTACCCGCCGATGGTAATGATGGCAACGAGGACGAGAGCTAAGCTTATAAAAAAGTAAACTGTATACGATTTACGTTGGGGGCTGGTATGTGAGGATACCGGGTAATTCATAAGGTATAATTTGAATAGTGCAGTAAAACTTTTGCTATTGTGTAACGTGAAATTAAAGGAAAAAGTATGCCAACCATAGCATCCCCTGCTGTTTATCTCATGAAAATTTACGGTAGCCCACAGGGTAAATACTGCCTCATTGCCTGGCCCTTGAAAAGCAGTATTATCATCAGCGTAGCCCTTAATTTTTCTACCTTTAAACGGCCATGCTGCACATTCTCGATATCCTCTATACTATTGCGCACCTGTCATTGACAGTATTCAACCTCACCGGGTGGATATGGAAGCGAACCCGCAAAGCACATTTGATCACCCTGATCGCAACAGCTGCCTCCTGGGCCTTGCTGGGTATCTGGTATGGTTGGGGTTATTGCCCGCTTACAGACTGGCACTGGGAAGTAAAAGAAAAACTCGGGGAGAAAAACCTGCCCAACTCATTTATCAAATACTTTGCTGATAAGATCAGCGGAGGAGACATTGATCCAACATTGGTAGATAATGTAACACTCGGCTGCCTCATTTTTGCAGTAATAGTATCCGTATATGTAAACTTTTTTATACGTAAAAGCCAGAAAGCATAGATATATCCGCTGAATAAAACGCGTTGGGTATAGTTAGATCGCCCAGGCAAATACCATGGGCACTAACAGTTTATGACTCATTTTTACAGTTGGACATCCTTCAAAAGCCTATAACATGGTTTGCAGTATCCCATGGCCCTGTCTACTTTTACCAAACCAAAGCACTTGCGGTCTGCCTGATCGCTGTATCACCCGGAACTAAATATACATACCGGGAATATTAATCACCACTGCTTCTTGCCGCCTCTTTTCTTGCCAATGTTTGCCATAGGAATTTTTTTGAAACCAAGTTAGTAACCTAAAAAAACATAACATGAAAAAGATCTTTTGTAACAACCGGATCATTGTCCTTGCATTTTTTACTGTCTTTTCGGTGGCCTCTATAACCGTATCAGCAGGTGATGGCAACAAGGTGTTACCGGTTGAATTAAAATATACCGGCCACGTTAACAACCAACCCCT
>DATDIX010000006.1:0-15470 GCA_036520835.1 Chitinophagaceae bacterium
AAATGCCCTCCTGGACCAGTAGGGCATTTACATTTTATTTGAATCTTCACCCCACTCACTACTCACCATTCACTATTCACATTATCTTGCATTACGGATAAAACGGGCCAGCTCATCTTTACTGCTGTTGAAACTAAATGCATCGTTTATTATGAAATAGTTTCTCTTGTCAACCGTATTCTGGTAAGCCAGTTTCGCCAGGTCCAGTTTATTACTTTCAAAGCTGAACATCAGTACCATTTGTTTCACCTGGGCAGAAGTAAGGTTGTTTGTCCTTACGATCTGGGTAGCCGATTTCAGCTTGTTGGTTTCCAGCCATTCTTTTTCTATTGACTGCAATACTAACCTGAATTCACGGTCATCCATTCCTCTTTCGTAGCCGCTGTGGCTGTCATAGTCACCAAACTTACCATCATGATCGAAATCGAAACTACGGTCACGGTCCCTGTCATTATCCCAGCCCCTTCCATCACGGTCACGATCCCAATCCCTGTTACCACGGATCTTTGTTTCAGTAATACTTGTCCTGCCAAAACGGTCAATGGTTAATTGTACATGGGTTTTCGCTTTTATCATCAGCGAAGTGCTATACACCATCTCATAACGTTTACCGATAATGCTAAACATACCATTACCTCTTTGACGGTAAATTTTGATGGTATGATAACCCGTTTCCACGCCGGTTATCGCTACTGAATTAAAACCTGGTTCGAAACGACGGCCATCCAGCACTACCCGGATGTCACCGGCATCGGCAGACTTTACAGTTAGTATACTTTTTTGCTTTGCCGTTTTATCGGCAGGTGCAGCCAGTACGGCGATGCTCATGATCATGGAAGATAAAAGTGTAAAAATTGTTTTCATGTGTTTTGTTTTTTATGCTGACCCAAAATCGGATCTGCCATATTAATTTCAAAGCACATGCCATCATGCCGAAATTGATCCAAGGAAACGTTAAAGGAAATTTTCAATGCTATTGCTAAAAAGTTTTTACCCTTTACAATCCAGTGCTATCAACGGTTTCAGCTGATCGTCACTTTTTGTAAATGAGAGAAAATATTTTTACTCCGGATCAGGTCACCTTACCTTTGTTCTACTCAATTGTTAAGTAAAGAAAAAATCTTACAGTCCGATTAAACCTTTGAAAATAGCTTCATCCCTTCCTGATACTACTTTATGAAATAGCGGCCGTTCCCGCATCTAATACCTGTACCAATTTATTTACCTTGCGCTAAAATCTTATCAGCATGAATAAGTCCTTCGCAGCGGGTTTGGTCTTCATTACTGTTTTACTTACCCTAGTTAATATTAAAGCGGATAGCCAGCAGCCTGTCAAAAAATATGAGAAAGAATGGAAAAAGGTGGATGACTTTGTAAAAAAAGAACTTCCGAAATCTGCATTAACAGAGGTAAAAAAGATCTATACCCTTGCCAAAAAAGAAAAACAGGACGCACAGGTCATCAAATCGCTGCTGTATATAACAGAATTGCAGGATGAGATACGTGACAACAACGAAGCATTATCTATCCTGGAGATCGAAAAAGAGATCCCGGCCAGCAGCAAGCCTTCCTCTAATATTCTTTACAGCCTGCTGGCAGCCATGTACGAGAACTATTATTCCAATAATCGCTGGGAATTATACGACAGAACCCAAACCGTCAACTTCAAAAAGGATGACATCGCTACATGGGGAACTGAAGATTTTCATAAAAAGATAAGTGAACTGTACCTGAGATCACTTGAAGATGAAAAATTGCTGCAGCAAACCAAACTCGACCCTTACGATGCTATCATACTAAAAGGTAATGTACGCTACCTGCGTCCTACCCTTTTTGACCTATTGGCCCACCGGGCTTTGGGTTATTTTGAAAATGATGAAAGAGATATCAAAAAACCGGCTTATGCTTTTGAGATCGACCAGGCTTCAGCATTTGATCCTGCCGCCGATTTTATTCATCGCAAATTCCCGACCAGGGATTCGCTATCGCTCCAGCATAAAGCATTGCTGACCTGGCAAAAGCTAATCGCTTTCCATATTAATGATGCCAAACCTGATGCGCTGATCGATGCGGACATTCAACGCATCCGGTTTGTGAATAATGAATCAGTACATCCCAATAAAGAAGAGCTGTACTTTAACGCCATCAATCATATTGCCCACCAATATGAGAGTACTCCTGCTGCTGCGCAGGCATGGTACCTGGTAGCGAATCATTATGAAGAAAAAGCTGCCACTTATATTCCTTACGGCGACAGCACTCATCGCTTTGCCCGTACTAAAGCAAAAGAGATATGTGAAAGAGTTTTAGCACAAAAAGACACGTCGGAAGGTTTTATAAATTGCTACAATTTATTGAACCGGATCAACAGTCGTTCCTTACAATTCAGTATTGAAAAAGTAAATATCCCTGGTCAGCCATTCAGGGTGTTGATCAATTACAAAAATTTCAGCCAACTATACCTGCGAATCATCAAACCGGATGAAAAACTAAAAAAAGAATTAGAGAACCGGTATGATGAAAAATACTGGCCTGCAGTTATTGCTGCAAGACCAGTCAATACATGGGAACAGCCACTGCCTGCTATGACCGACCTGCAATCACACAGCGCAGAAATAAGAGTAGAGGCCTTGCCTGCGGGAGAATATTTACTGGTGGCATCAACAGATAAGAACCTGTCGGATAAAAAAGCCATCATCGGTGCCAGGCTTTTTAATGTTTCGGCTATCAGCTACGTGAACAGCAATGATGATTTTTTTGTGCTTAACAGGGATAACGGGCAACCGCTTGCCAGCGCCGCCGTGCAGGTATGGCAGCAGAAATATGATTATAAAACCTCAAAGTATATACGGGAAAAGTTGAAACTGTATAAAACAGATGCCGATGGCTATTTCCGGATGGAAAAGAGAACAGATAATAATTCCTACAACAATTACTATCTCGACATTACCTATAATGCCGATCGCCTGTTTTTAGACGAGCAAACCACTTATTATTACTACAATAACGATGTGCCGCCGAAAGAACAGGAAATTGATACCCGGACATTCACCTGGCTTTTTTCAGACAGGAGCATTTACCGTCCCGGGCAAACTGTTTTCTTCAAAGGAATAGCTATTGTGAATGACAAAGAAAACAAGAGCTCTATACGTACAAACTATAAAACCCGGGTTTATTTATTTGATGCCAATAACCAGAAGACCGACTCCCTGGATGTGGAAACAAATGAATACGGCAGTTTCTCCGGGAAGTTCCAATTGCCGCAGGGAGTTTTGAACGGCCAGTTCTCCATCCAGATGCAATCAAGACGGGGTGCTGCGACAATAAGAGTGGAAGAATATAAACGTCCTAAATTCTATGTAGAATATGAACCGCTGAAAGGAACCTACAAAGTCAATGATAAAATAAAAATCACAGGTATAGCAAAAGCCTACGCCGGCAATAATGTTGATGACGCTGCTGTAAACTACCGTGTAGTGCGCCAGCCACGCTTCATTTATCCCTGGATGTTCTGGAAATGGTGGCAACCGCCAACCGAACAACTGGAAATAATACATGGCGAAGCAACAACGGATAAAGATGGCAAATTCGTGGTAGAGTTCACAGCCATCCCTGACCTGAAGATTGACAAAAAATTTGAACCCGTATTTGATTATACAGTCTATGCCGATGTAACAGACATTAATGGTGAAACAAGAAGCGGGGAGCAATCCGTTTCCGTAAGCTACAAGGCATTATTGTTAGAAGTTAATATTGACGAAAAACTCCCGGCTGACAGCCTGGAAAATATTTCGATCCGCACAGTAAACATGAATGGTGAGTTTGAACCAGCCAGTGTAAAAGTTATCATCACCAGGCTAAAAAAAGAAAAACGCCTGATCCGTAACCGTTACTGGCAAAGGCCTGACCAGTTTGTGATGAGTAAAGAAGAATATATTCGCAACTTTCCCTACGATGAATATGATAATGAAAGCGACAATAAGAGCTGGGAGAAAGGAGAAAGAGTTTTTGAGAAGACAGATTCTGCAAAAGATAATTCAGAATTCATAATTCTGAATTCTGAATTTAAACCAGGGTTTTATGTAGTTGAAATTTCTGCAAAAGATAAAAATGGGGAAGAAGTAAAAGATGTGAAATACATTGAGCTGTATGATGAGAAGAGCAACCAGTTAAACCGTCCGCAATATTTATGGGCAGAGGATGCTAAACCTATTGAACCGGGAGAAAAAACTTCCTTTAAACTGGGAACATCAGCCGATAACGTATTTGTTGTACAGCAACTGGATAAAGAAACTGCAAACAGCCAACCGCAAACTGCCAATTTCTCTTTTATTAAAATAAGCAACGAGAAAAAAACTTTTGACTTTACGGCTACAGAAGCCGATCGTGGCGGCTACGGGGTTGCTTACCTGTTTGTGAAACACAACCGGTTTTACCAATACGGGCAGACTATTAATGTGCCGTGGACAAATAAAGAACTGAAAATTGAATATGCCACTTATCGTGATAAGACATTACCCGGCAGTGTAGAAAAATGGAAAGTGAAACTGACGGGCTATAAAAATGAAAAAGTAGCGGCTGAAATGCTGGCTGGTATGTATGATGCTTCATTGGACCAGTTTTATCCGCATTACTGGAATAAGCCTGGTATCTGGTCGGTTTATTATTCACGGAGAAACTGGAATGGTCAGGAGAATTTTGTGAAGGTTGAATCGAATATGAAAGAGTTAGACTATTTGGAAGATAAATATTTTACAAAAACCTATGATCAAATATTAATAGGACCTTTTGGTGTAGTGGAAGAATTAAAAGGAGCAAACATAAGGCTAATGCGCATTAGCGCAGTTCCTCAAGTAGAAATGATGAAAATGACACCCCCAAAAGTTGTAAACGATGCGAAGGTTGCTGTAAATAGAATTGGGTTTGACGCTGACGGCTTAATCGATTTTGCAGACTCAACAGCTATTAGCCAAAACATCCACCAAACTCCTACCGATAACTCAGCCATTCAAATCCGTAAAAACTTCAACGAAACAGCTTTCTTCTTTCCTGATCTGAAAACGGACAGCAGCGGGGCCATTGAATTTTCATTTACCATGCCGGAAGCATTAACGAAATGGAAGTTCCAGGCACTGGCACATACAAAAGACCTTTCGTTTGGCTATAGCAGCAAAGAGATCGTTACCCAAAAACAACTGATGGTGCAACCCAATGCTCCCCGGTTTATGAGAGAAGGCGACAAAATGGAGTTCAGCGCCAAAGTGGTGAACCTGACAGAAAAAGAATTATCAGGACAGGCAGAGTTACAATTGATGGATGCTGCTACCAACCAACCGGTGAATACAGGTTTCAAAAATATTACTGCTACCCAACCCTTCACAGTGCCGGCAGGACAAAGCATCGCAGTGAAATACCCCATTGAAGTTCCATCGCAATTTAACAGTTCTCTTACCTGGCGGATTGTTGCGAAAGCCTCCCCCTCCGGGGGAGGTTTGGAGGGGGCCTTTAGCGACGGTGAAGAAAACGCATTGCCTGTTCTTACCAACCGTATGCTGGTAACGGAAAGCATGCCCGTAAACATGCGTGGCAGCGGCACAAAGAATTTCAAGTTTGAAAAACTATTGCAATCAGGTAACAGCAAAACTTTACAGCATCATTCCCTGACAGTGGAATACACTTCCAATCCTGTTTGGTATGCCGTACAGGCATTACCTTACCTGATGGAATATCCTTATGATTGTGCCGAACAGACATGGAACCGGTATTATGCCAACTCCCTGGCAACAATGATCGCCAATTCTTCGCCACGGATGAAACAGATCTTTGAGCAATGGAAAACCAAAGACACTGCGGCCCTGCTTTCCAATTTGCAGAAAAATCAGGAACTGAAAGCCGTGTTACTCGAAGAAACACCCTGGGTTCTGCAGGCAAAAACAGAAGCAGAACAAAAAAAGAATATTGCGTTATTGTTTGATATGATAAAGATGAGTGAACAACTTAGCAGCTCTTATGAAAAGCTGAAACAAATGCAGAGTGAGAACGGCGGCTTTGTATGGTTCAAAGGAGGACCTGATGATCGTTATATGACGCAATATATCATCACAGGCATCGGTCATTTGAAAAAACTGAAGAGCATTGCCGGCGGACAGGATGCAAAGCTGAAACAAATACTCGCTGTGGCCATTCCGTACCTGGATAAAAAAATAAAAGATGATTACGACCAGCTTATCAGGTACAAAACAGACCTGAAGAAATATGTTCCGGGTTCAACGATCATTCAGTACCTGTATATGCGCAGCTTTTTCCCGGATCATAAAATTGCGACAGCATCACAAACAGCTTACACGTATTTCAGGGGCCGTGCACAAAAAACATGGACAACCCAAAGCAAATACATGCAGGGTATGTTAGCATTAGCCTTGAACAGAACAGGTGATATAGTTACTCCGAAAGCCATTTTAAAGTCATTAAAGGAAACTTCCATCAGTAATGAAGAACTGGGTATGTACTGGAAAGATGCCAGCCGGGGCTGGTGGTGGTATGAAGCACCGGTGGAAAGACAATCCTTACTGATCGAAGCTTTCCAGGAAATTGGCAAAGACAATAATACTGTTGACGATCTCAGGACATGGTTATTAAAAAACAAACAGACCAATAGCTGGGAATCCACTAAAGCGACGGCGGAAGCCTGTTATGCTCTATTGCTGAAAGGAACTGAATGGTTAAGCAATGAACCAACAGTACAAATACAATTAGGAAGCATCGCTATCAGTTCAACCGAAAATAAACAGGAAGCTGGTACAGGCTATTTTAAAAAACCTTTTAGCGGAGAAAGTATAAAACCTGAAATGGGAAACATTTCTGTAAACCTCACCCCTAACCCCTCTCCAAAAGGAGAGGGGAAGAGCAGTTCCTCCTGGGGCGGAGTTTACTGGCAATACTTCGAAGACCTCGACAAGATAACCACCGCTTCTACCCCGTTGAAACTGGAAAAGAAATTATTTGTTGAAACAAATTCAGACCGCGGGCCTGTATTGACTCCTGTCAATGATGGCGATGCCCTGAAGGTTGGTGATAAAATAAAAGTGAGAATTGAATTAAGAGTCGACAGGGATATGGAATATGTACACATGAAAGACATGAGGGCCTCTGCCATGGAACCGGTAAATGTACTGAGCAGTTATAAATGGCAGGGCGGGTTAGGTTATTATGAAAGCACCAAAGATGCCAGTACCAATTTCTTTTTTAGTAGCCTGCGGAAAGGGACCTATGTGTTTGAATATCCTTTGTTCGTTACGCATACAGGAAATTTCAGTAATGGCGTTACAACGATTCAATGTATGTATGCGCCGGAGTTTACTTCTCATAGCGAAGGAATTCGCATCAGTGTTAAATAGAATGATAACATATTGTATGAAAAAAATCATCGTGCTTTCTCTTGCATTACTGACAACAACAATACTTGTTGGACAGAATGGGAAACAGTTTATTCTCAACAACAAAGCAGACCTGGAATATTCTCTGCCAGACGGGGCAATTAGGGACACTATAAGTCTTGAGGAAATCATTTTAGCAGACAGCCTTGTAAATAAATACGTGCTTGAAAACCACGCTAAGTATAGCTGGACCCGTCGGGTTGAAAATTATTATGAATATCATCGTCAATATGCCGGGTACAGAACCGAAACACCTGAAAAAGCTATATTTATTAATGCCTTTTTTTTACAGCCCAAAGAGGTAATGTCACAATATTTAAAAGAGACTCTGATTTCATATAAGGGGGGAGGTTCCAACTTCTTTACAATTAAAGTAAACCTCAAAACTCAAACTTGTTTTGACCTGATGGTAAATGCACCAAAGTGATAGTAAACTCAAGGTAAATAAGGGTGGCACGGTTACAACCGTGCCATCCTTATTTTTGCAACATGCAGGTTGAATACTTAATCATCGGGCAGGGCATCTCCGGAACTTTTCTCTCATGGTATTTGCAAAAAGAACAAAAAAGCTTTCTTGTCATTGACAACAACGATAGCAACAGCCCCTCAAGACTCGCAGCCGGTATCATCAACCCAGTGACCGGCAGAAGAATGGTGACAGTATGGATGGCGGAAGACGTGATACCTTTTGCCAAACAAGCCTATGATGATATAGGAAATGAACTCACCATTACCGCTATCTCACAAAAAAACATCATTGACCTTTTTCCCAACCCCTTTATGCGGGAGAATTTTCTCAAAAGATTGGATGAGGGAAATGAATATACTGGATCCGTCACTGATGAACAGCAGTATAAAAAATATTTCAATTATGAATTTGGCTGTGGTGAAATAAAACCTGTTTATACCGCGCATCTCGAAACCTTATTACCTGCCTGGCGGCAAAGGCTGGCAGAACAACATAAGTTGTCAGAAGAGATCTTTACAATAGAGCACCTTGAGATAGTTGCAGGTAAGATCCGGTATAAAGACATAGAAGCAGATAAAATAATCTTCTGTGATGGTGCAGGCAGTTTTGATAATCCTTATTTCAAATTACTTCCTTTTGCCCCCAACAAAGGTGAAGCGCTGATAGCAGAGATACCGGGTCTTCCCAAAGATCACCTGTTTAAGAAAAGTCTCCTGCTTGCCCCGTTACATTCGGGAAACGACCTGTTCTGGGTGGGATCAAACTATATATGGGATTTTGACAATACTGACCCAACGGCTGAGTTCAGGGAAGCAACTGAAAGATCTTTGAAAGAATGGCTGAAAGCTCCTTTCAAGATACTTGAACACCGTGTGGGTGTAAGACCTGCTACATTAGAGAGAAGACCTTTCGTTGGCATACATCCAAATTTCCCAAACGTGGGCATACTTAATGGCATGGGAACAAAGGGTTGTTCACTGGCTCCTTATTTTGCCAAACAACTCACCGATCATTTGCTTCACCATACTGGCATAACCGCCGACGCTGATGTAAAACGATTCGCAAAGATCCTCGCCAGGTAACCGGCTCAGTTGTTTTAGCCACAAAAAATCACTGGAAAAAAATATACGGTCTTTCCAAATCATTATTTTTATTCTGCCGGTCACAAAATCACCGGTCAATTGCCATGAGCCAGCCAAAAGATTCCCAATACAGCATACCTGCCCGCTTCCGTAAAATGGAGAACATGCATATCGTTTTCTGGTTGCTGAAAGATATCAGCTGGTGTATGATCTGGAAAGTGCTGGGGATCGCCATGGTGATACCTACGCTCAGCATTGCTATCGTGATAGCCTGGCGAACAAGACAGATAAAATCAGAGCTGGCGCATAACCTGGCCGTAGCATTCTGGATAAGCGCTAACTCACTCTGGATGATCGCAGAGTTCTTCCATTTTGATGAAATGATAGTGTGGAAAGAATTCACGGGGAAACATCTTGCCCTTATCCCGTTTGTGACAGGCGCATTGATCCTGCTGTACTACTATGCAGTACAGCGTCCCCGCGAATTGAAAGAAAAATCGGTAGTGACTATGTAAAAGCCGGTACAAGCTTTTTACGGTTGTTCCTGTAGCGTTTGATCAGGTAGATAATTGTCAAAGTAATCATGGGTTTGGGATTTAATTTAAGCGAATAATTTATTTTCAGTAGAAGGATCCTGGTTTAATACACGGCACAGCACTTCATACAATTCCGGCATGTTCGATTTAAGCCCCAGGGGGTTCACAAAAAATGCCTCGACACTTACTGCCCAGAATTCATGAATATTACTGAACGCATAACTGCGTAAGTAACTGCGGCGGTTCGTGATCACATCAGCCAGTATAGCACCGGTGCTGCTGGAAAATTTTTCGTAATTCAGCCTGAAATGCTTGTCTGCACCGTATTGAGCAAAAACATTATTGTGCACCAATGCATGCGCCATTTCATGCACGGCTACATTGGTATTGTCTCTTCCTTTGTGCAGGTAGCCGTATAAAAAATGCTTGAAGGATAAATAAATGCCATCCGGCGCCACATGACCGACATAATACTCATCTTCTGATTCTGTCTGGTAGGCATCAGCCAGTATATGGATATCCTTGAAAAAAGACATCATGTAATTGTTCAGGCCAAATGTCACCTGTATAGCCGAAGCGCTGACCAGTATTTCAATATCCTGGTTTTTTTCCAGGCCGATAAAGTGAAACTTTTTATTGGCCCTGAACTGGAAGACACGTTTTACAAATTTTCTTTTATAAGCTTCCGGCAGCTCATTGAAATAAGTAAACAAGTTGCTGATAACAAATGAATATTCCTGGAATACATCATCGCTGATCTCAGCTTCGGATGGAAGCTGGTCAGCAGCTGATTTAGCGGGCTGTGGTGAGAAAATGCTATTTAGTCTTTGGAATAGCTGCATTTACGTACGGATATAGTATAAATGTAATTACAGACCGTGTTATATGCAAGTATTGGGTGGGTATTTTTGATTAGTAAAACTACGAGCCTCTATTAAAACTATTAGTATCAACAGCCTATCTGTACAGAACGGAAAAAGATAAAATTGGCCCCGGCATAGACCTCGTATCTGGTATAAATGAGAGGATAATAAACAAATTCAGTGATGATCAGCAACTTTCCCTTAATCGCTGCTTACTTGTTATATTTGCGGCTCAAAAAAGGATATTTACGATATGTACAGAACGAATACCTGTGGTGAACTGAGGATCACGGATGTTTCCAAAGAAGTTACCCTGGCGGGATGGGTGCAGACGGTCAGGAAATTCGGGGCCATCACCTTTGTTGACCTGCGTGACAGGTATGGCATTACACAATTATTATTCGGCGAAGAGCTGAATAGGCAATTAGAAGAAAATCCATTGGGGCGTGAGTTCGTTTTGCAGGCTACCGGTATCGTCAATGAAAGAAGCAGCAAGAATGCAAACATTTCAACAGGCGATATTGAGATAAACATAAAGTCATTTAAAATATTAAATAAATCAGCCGTTCCTCCATTCACCATACAGGATGACACGGATGGCGGTGATGATATCCGGATGAAGTACCGCTTTCTTGACCTGAGAAGAAATGCTGTGAAGAAAAATCTTGAATTGCGGTATGCTGTGAACCGTGCAGCAAGAAATTATTTACATGGCAACGGTTTCATGGATATTGAAACACCTTTTCTCATTAAATCCACTCCTGAAGGCGCCAGGGATTTTGTGGTACCCTCACGTATGAATGCCGGGCAGTTCTATGCATTGCCGCAATCACCTCAAACATTCAAACAACTTTTGATGGTAAGCGGCTACGATCGCTATTACCAGGTAGTAAAATGTTTCCGGGATGAAGATCTGCGTGCCGACCGCCAGCCTGAATTCACCCAGATAGATTGCGAAATGGCCTTCGTAGAACAGGAAGACATTATCAATATGTTTGAAGGGATGGTAAAATCTATTTTTAAAGAAGTGAAAGGCATTGACTATACGGGGAAGGTGGAGCGCATGACATGGGAAGATGCTATGTGGAATTATGGTAATGATAAACCGGATATCCGCTTTGGTATGTCATTACTGAATTTAAAAAAACCTTCTTCTGTATATGTAAGCAAGCAAGATCAACCTGCATTGATCAATGGTGCCGGTTTTAAAGTATTCGATGAAGCTGAAACAGTCCTGGCTATTGCAGTTCCGGGTTGCAGTGAATACAGCCGTAAACAAACAGATGAACTGACCGAGTGGGTAAAACGTCCGCAGATCGGCATGAAAGGCCTCGTATTCATCAAATGCAATACCGACGGAACGTATAAGAGCAGCGTTGATAAATTTTACCCTGAAGAAAAACTGAAAGCTATTGCTGAAGCTGCAAGTGCAAAAGCCGGTGATCTTATATTAATACTCGCAGGCGCAGAAGAAAGAACCAGAAAGGCCATCAGCGACTTGCGTATGGAAATGGCGGAACGTTTGAGCCTGCGCAAAAAAGACGAATTCAAATTATTGTGGGTCCTCGACTTCCCCTTGTTTGAATACGATGAAGAAGGGAACCGCTGGGTAGCCCGGCATCACCCGTTCACTTCTCCAAAACCTGACCACATAGCCAGCATGATCAACAACAACCCAGTTATTGAAAATGCTGCAGAATATTTAAAGCACCCTTATGCCAATATCAAAGCCAATGCCTATGATATGGTATTGAACGGAAACGAGATCGGCGGCGGTTCGATAAGAATTTATCAAAGAGAATTGCAAGAAAAAATGTTTGCCGCACTCGGAATGGATAAAGAAGAGCAGCAGCACAAATTCGGTTTCTTATTAGGCGCTTTTGAATATGGCGCTCCCCCTCATGGCGGTATTGCATTTGGTTTCGACCGCTTATGCGCTATCCTCGGCGGCAGTGAAAGCATCCGCGACTTTATTGCTTTCCCGAAAAACAATGCAGGCAGGGATGTGATGCTGGATGCACCAGCCACTATTGATAATAAACAACTGGATGAATTGAGTATTAAGTTGAATTTGAAGTAATGTCCCTGAAATGGAAAATATTTTTCGCCCTGAATATACTGGTGGCGCTGCCGGCATTTATTCTCCTGGTTCTTTTGCTCGTCATCGCTTTTAATGACGTCAATAGCAGTGAAGATTATCTTTATTTCATCATTTTTTTATTCGCTTTTTCCATGATGATGCTGAACGGTTTTCTGAATATTTTCCTGCTCCAGCGTTTTTATCCTGACAAATTGATACCTGCCGGTGCCAAAAGACTCAATCTCCTTTCCTGGATACTCACCGCCCTTGTCACCATCGGCTTGCTGATCAGCTGTTATTATGCTGCTATAGAGGTGTTTGATGCCCGCAATGCCGGCCGTAATGCCGCTGGTAAGGTAACTTTGATTATTTTACTCCTCATTTTGATCCTGCAGCTGATCATCCTGGTAATGCAGTTGCAGCTCCGGCGGCTGATCAGCCGGAACAACCGCAATAGTATGGATTCACTCATTGATTCGATCGGGCGGTGACCGGATAAATAAATTAATTATTTTACATCATGCCCGTCAAATGGAAAATATACAGGACCCTCTGCATCATCCAGATGTTAGCGGCCTCTGCTTTTGCGATTATATCGCTGATCAGCTTTTTCAGAACAGCCGCCCTGGGAGAATTGTTAAGGGTAGTGCTTTTTACCTTTATTTTTATGCTGACTATTCTTGCGGTCAATATTGTCAATAACAATTATCCCGATGTGCCCGTGACGGGCAAACAGAAAACAAATTTCAACAGGTTGTTCCTGCTCAACTTTCTTTTTTTGGTTTTCCTGTTCGGGATCATTTTTTCTGATTACCAGGAATTGAGTGAACTGTCAGAACTTTTTAACAGGCCTGTATCCCACCTTCCTTTTGAATTGTTCATTCCCCTGCTTACCAGCCTGGCCATGCTGATCTTTCAGTTCATCATACTTTATGGCTTATACCAACTCAGGCGTGAGTTATATTTTAATTTTATGAAAAAAGAATTTGAGTTTGAGCAACAGGTGGAAAAAAATTAATCCTTGCCTGTTTTCCACCGGTAATAAATATAGATACCGCCGATAACCAGGATAAATGAAATGACCCGCAAAAAATTCTTTTGCATAAAAGAGCTTTTGTCCTCCCCGGCTTCGATTTTTTTGGTGCAAAGGGTCGTATAATAACTCAACCCGGGGTAGTTACTGTTCATCTTCCTGACATCTTCAAATCTCTTCAGCGCCTTATTATAATACTCCTTGTAATAAAGATCAAGCGCCTCGTTATAGAATAAAGATACCTGCCCGGGTTGCGGCTGGATCTTTCCCTCTTTCAGAAACTCATTTATCACAGATACGGGGATTGCAAAGTTGTATCCGGATGCAAGCCCACCGGTATTCTGCTCCAGGCTGCCAAAAGTGGCCAGTCCCATTACTTCTCCCCTTTCATTACATACAGGGCTTCCGCTGCTGCCATGAGAGATCATCGCATCCATCTGGATGACGGGCCAGCCACCGATGGATTGCTTGATAGCGCTGACAACACCTGCTGTCAGTGTAGGCTCGGTGTTTGATTCTGCAGCCAGGAAAGTATTGGATGTGGCCGGCTCGGGATACCCATACACAAGTATCTTTTCTCCGATACTAATTACGGAGTCTGTACTCACTCTCAATGCTGGAAGATTTTTTACATCATCCAGTTTTAATATGGCCACATCTTTCCCGGGCATCGCCCTTCCTTTAACAATGATCCTCGCCTGTTTTTTAATTTTAAACGGAGTGTTCCCGCTATTATCTGCCCGGTATATGATATAGATATCTTTCTTCAGGTCGAAGAGGATCATGGAAGACAGTTGCGAATAGATCAGGCTGTAAGAGTTGTACAACAAGTTGCGCTGCTCATCGGTCAGCGTCATGGCCCACGAAGATTGCAGCGAACGGATATTGGCATCCGTAACTTCCTGAAAAGTGGAAAGAATAAATTTCTGACGGATAAAGGCGCTATCCCGGTCAATAATATGACAGTTGGTAACAAAATAACCATCTCCGGTAATAAAAAAACCGGTGCCGTTTGATAAAATGCGGTGTTGCTGACTTAAGTATTGTGTAGTGGCGGAAAAAAAACGAAACGGGTTATTATACAGAGCTTTTACCACTATATCAAGTTTCCTTTCAGAAGATAACATGCTGCCGGTGGTATCCAGCCGCTTTACAGAATCGACCAACTGTTTGAACCGTCTTTGATTTATTTCTACCTTATTGACGTATACAGTGGCCGAGAACACTGTCTGTACCATCGCTACTCCCGGCGCATTGATAGCATAATTATATTCAGACGTGACCGCCTGGGCTTGCGCAGGCCCCATTTTGAACAGGATAACCAGTCCTGCCATGATAAATGATAAACTTGATCTCAGGTAACTCATGTCAAACTATTCGTCAAAATAATCAAAAAACCTGTTTTATTACAGCAATATAGCTTTATAACGTATGCCGGGAAAAAACAGTGTCCGAAAACCAACAACCCTTTCACGACCGGGCAGGCCTGATTTTCGTAAATTGCCTGAAAATCTCCCGGATGAAATATTGCTTTCTTCTTTTTTGGATAGTGGTCATGGCCGGTTGCCAGAAAGAAATTTCATCTTCAAATGATAATAACAATACATTCCCCGCCCAATCATACCTGAATGTATCCTATGGTAGTGATGCCGCTCAGAATATGGATGTTTACCTGCCGGCCGGAAGAAGCAAGACTGCTACAAAGGTCATGATACTTGTACATGGCGGAGCCTGGGCAACCGGTGATAAATCCGATTTTGCTGAATATGTTGACACCTTAAAGAAAAGATTGCCCGATTATGCGTTCTTCAATATCAATTACAGGCTGGCCAGTATTGCAGGTAATTTTTTCCCTACGCAGGAAAACGATGTAAAAAGCGCTATCAGTTTTATCCTGGGCAAATCAGACGAATACAATATCTCACAAAGATTTGTTCTGCTTGGCGCCAGCGCCGGTGGTCATCTTGCATT
>DATDIX010000007.1:0-10709 GCA_036520835.1 Chitinophagaceae bacterium
AGCGCTAAAGGAGCGGCTGTTATTTTTATTTTCATCACCTACATCAGCCTGGATACCTGGTTGGCAGCGTTGGCAGTACTTTTAGTAGGGGTGCTTTATCTTATAGCGATCCGCCCATTGATAGTTCATGTAAATCCTGAAACAATAACTTATACTTCATTCCCAAAAAAGAATATTTCCTGGAACGAGCTCAGCAATGTGATCCTGAAAGACGGATGGCTTACCGTTGATTTTAAGAATAATAAGATCCTTCAGTCAGAGATCATTGACGAACAAAATCCGGTCAATGAAAAGGAATTTAACGAATTTTGCCAAACACAATTGAAGTCCGCTGTTTGACCAATATGACTCATTTGACTGATATGACTCGTTTGACTCATTTGACCCATTTGACTTAATGACTTTATGACCCTTTCACAATCACCATACATCCTTTACTCCGACGGCAAGGGAAATATTTTTGAAGACACTTCCCTTTATGTCACGGGCCGGAGCGGATGGGATGCTTTGCCTGTACCCGAAGAAGAATGGATTGAATTACCTGATGGCGGGTCACTCTATGAATTGCCGGGAAGAAAAGGCATCGGCACAGATGTAAAGACCGGTGAAATGCGCTTGTGTGAAAAAGGATGGGCTGTTGCGGCGTTTATTCCTCCTGCTCATACAGGCTTTTATCTTGCAGCTTATGAAAAAGCGGAGGATGCTCCAACTCTCCCATTATTCTGCTACACGGCTGCAGGTTGGTATAAAGAAAAATTCTATGTACCCGCAACAAGGATCGAACCTGACATCAGGCAGGATTGCGCAGGTTACGACCAGGAAAAAGTAAAAGCCGGTGTAAAAGAACTACTGAAACATTACCCGCATAACAGGTTGGTTGAACACTTAGGCAATAACTGTGCACTGACCTATCATTGCCCGGCAGCGAGGAATTTTTCATTGGGAAGATGGGAATGCCCGGTACCGGTATCCCCGGCCTGCAATGCGAATTGTGTAGGCTGTATCTCTCTGCAACCGGATGAAGAGTCCATTGTTTCTACACAGGACAGGTTAACATTCAAACCAAGCCCGGAAGAGATCGTTGAGTTTACTGTGCCACACCTTGAATCAGCTCCCTATCCTATTATCAGTTTCGGACAGGGTTGCGAAGGCGAGCCATTGCTGATGTGGGAAACGATACGGGATGCGATCATTGAAATAAGAAAGCATACAAAAAAGGGCAGCATCAATATCAACACCAACGGCTCCAGGCCGGATGCGGTGAAAGCGTTGTGCGAAGCCGGGCTTGATTCTATCCGTGTAAGCACCAACTCTGCAAGAAGGGAGATATACATGCCTTATTACCGCCCGAACAACTATGACTTTGATGATATAGTGGAAAGCCTGAAAGTAGTCAACTCTTTTGGCGGCTGGACCTCCATCAACTATTTTGTTTTTCCCGGCATGACGGACAGCGTGGCCGAATATGAAGCCCTGAGAAAGCTGATACGGGAGACAGGATTGAAGATGATACAATGGCGCAATTTCAATATTGATCCTGACTGGTATCTTGGCAAGATCGGCGTAACGGATACCGGCGAATGCATGGGTGTAAAACAATTGCAGGAACTGATACGTGAAGAGTTCCCCGGATTGAAATATGGATACTTCAATCCCCCGATCGAAAGAATAAAGGGGAAGTTCGAAATGGATTTTGCACATTAAAACCCCCATCCTCCCGCTTTAGCGGGACAGGCTCTAAAGGGGAGTAAAGAAGCGTTTACTAAACTATATCTTCGCTTTCTTTTCATCAATGTCAACTTCTCAAAAAAACATTTACACCGGTATCGGTCTTGCTGTTTTAGCGGCTTTCATCTGGTCGGGCAATTTCATTATTGCCAGGAAATTCATTAAAGACATCCCCCCTGTTTCTTTGGCATTTTACCGCTGGCTGCTGGCTTCGGTCATTATTCTTCCTTTTGCTGTTAAACAATTCAAAGCAGAATGGCCGGCGGTAAAAAAAGCATGGCATTATTTATTCTGGGCCTCGTTGACAGGTGTAGCGCTGTTCAATACCCTTGTTTATATTGGCGCCCATTATACCACAGCGATCAACCTGACACTGATCGGGACAACTACCTCCCCGATCGTTGCCACGATACTTGCCCGCATTTTTTTAAAAGAACAAATAGGATGGATGAAACTCGCCGGGCTGATACTCTGTATCACCGGTGTTTTATTCCTTTTGTCAAAAGGTAATTTCCAAAACCTGCTGACGCTTCAGTTCTCCACCGGCGATCTCTGGGCGTTGACAGCGGCATTTTCTTTTGCTATATACAATACCCTTGTTAAGAAAAAGCCCTCTTCCATTTCACCCATCAATTTCCTTTTTGTCATTTTTTCTTTGGGCACTATTCTCTTACTTCCTTTTTATTTATGGGAAACAAACAGCAGCACCCCTGTTCTCTGGAATACTGATCTTTTCCTCGCTATCATTTATCTCGGTCTCGGCGCTTCCGTCATTTGTTTCTGGATATGGAATATCGCTATACGGAGGATCGGCGCTGCCCGAACCATTTTGTTCGGCAATCTTATCCCGATCTTCGGCACCATTGGTTCAGTTATTTTCTTGCATGAGCAATTCACCTGGATACATATTGTCAGCATGATCATTGTTTTTACAGGCATCCTGCTTGCCAATCTTCGTTTATAACGTTAGCTTTATATTTAAACACTTAACACATCCTGTTTGCTGCAAAGACCCAAATACATTTTACCGCTTATTGTTCTTTCCCAGTTTGCAGGAACCTCGCTTTGGTTCACCGGCAATGCTATCCTGCCAGAATTAAAAGAATCTCTGCACCTGAGCCAGTATGCAGTGAGCCATGTTACATCCGCCGTCATGCTTGGCTTTATTGCCGGCACGCTGGCTTTTGCGTTCTTTTCGCTTGCAGACCGCTTCTCTCCTGTCCGTTTATTTTTTATCAGTTCACTGGCAGGCGCTTTGTTTAATGTGGTGATAATATGGTGGGCAAAGGATGGGTTCTCTCTCTTTGTCTTCCGTTTCATAACCGGTTTTTTTATTGCAGGCATTTACCCTGTGGGTATGAAAATAGCTGCCGACTGGTATGAAAAAGGATTGGGCAAAGCATTGGGTTTTTTACTGGGCGCATTGGTACTGGGAACCGCCTTCCCGCATTTATTAAAGAACCGCGACTTTGATCTGCCCTGGAAAACGGTTTTGATCTGCACTTCATTATTTGCCGTGGTAGGCGGGATATTGATGGTATTATTTGTCGGCGATGGCCCGTTCAGGAAAAGATCGGGCCGGTTTCAATGGAATGCATTTGCTACCATCTTCAGCTCAAAGAAATGGAGACAGGCTGCCTTTGGCTATTTCGGTCACATGTGGGAGTTGTATACTTTCTGGGGTTTTCTTCCATTGATACTGGAATTATATAGCAGGGAAAACAGTTTGTCACTGAACATACCCTTATTAAGCTTTTCCATTATTGCGGCAGGGGGCGTTGGCTGTGTGGTGGGAGGATATATATCTCAAAAGACCGGTAGTGCAAAAGTGGCAACGGCGGCTTTATTTATTTCAGGTCTATGCTGTTTCCTGTCACCGGCATTTTATCATTTGCCTTTATGGCTATTCCTGTCACTGCTTTTTCTCTGGGGTTTCACCGTTTGCCCCGATTCACCGCAATTCTCCACCCTGGTGGCGCAATATGCCCCGGAACATTTAAGAGGCACAGCATTGACCATTTATAATTCGATCGGGTTTGCGATCACGACGATCAGCCTGGTGGTAATAGACCGGTTGTTTCACTCCACCGGCTTTATCGGGGGAAAGAATACTTTTCTTTTACTGGGGATCGGGGCTTTGGCCGGCTTACCCTTTATGATACGATTGATCCGGTCAAAATAGCCTCGCCAACTTTTACTCTCAACTATTAGCAGAATTATGATTGACGTCTTGTAAAAATACGCAGGGCAATATTGTTCAAAATTGAGCTTTAGAATAATCTTAACATATAATAAACCACCTCCTGTGCAAGTTGCATATCCTTTGCATCGTTAATAACAGGTGTGAAGAACAAAGACTTCTACCACAGTTCACCAAACTTTATATTTGTATGAATAACGCTTACGCTATGTCTGCAACCCTGGAAGCAAGAAAAAACACACAAGCAACTATGCTCACTGCCGGTTTTGCCGGGTTGATGATATTGCTCATGTTTTTACTCAAATGGAAATTGCCGGTCTTTGAAAAAATTGCGGATACCGTTACTATTGAAGTGGAGTTGAACCTGCCTGAAGAGCCCCCGACAGTTGTTTCAGGCGGTGGTGGCGGCGGTGGTAACGATGTTCAGGCCCCAGGCCCTGCCGGTATGGCCAATCCAACCCCTCCTGCTCCCGGTGTAGATGAAGATTCAAAAGATATAGAAACAGATGATAATGATAAAACCGCACCTGCTGTAGTAAAACCAACGAATCCAAAACCGGTGGATAAGGTTGTTGAAAATACTTCGACAGCCAAAACACCCCCTAAAATAATTGAGACCCCGGTTCCCCCGAAACCAAAGACACTTTATCCCGGCAATACCAACAGGGGTGCTGCAACCGGGGGTAATGAGTCCACCACCTATCAAAGAAATGGTGGCGCCGGGGGTGGAAACGGCGTTGGCAACGGCAATGGGAATGACGGTGGAACCGGAGGTGGTAATGGCGGTGGAAATGGGACGGGTAGCGGAACAGGCAATGGCCCGAAAAGAATAAGTGGTTCCCGCTTTGTCAGCAATCCCAAACCGATGAATGCCGGTGAGAATATTGCCGGGAAGATACTGGCAGAAATAAGAGTATCATCCGACGGCACAGGTACTTTTCTCCGGGGTAAAGGTGGCTCGCTGATGAACGATCCCCAGGCGATTAACATTGTCAGGGACTGGCTGAGAAGGAACCGTTTTAATGCAGCCGGTGAAGAATCAAACGTGGTGTATGAATTTAATATCAAACTGGGTGGATAAAAGAAATTTCCCTTGCTGAAAACGCCGACCCCATACTGGATCTGCTTACAATGAGAAAGATCGTTTCACTCAAGCTAATAAAGATCCGTTATTGTTTATGAATTCAATTTTATAATGGGTGGCTAACCATGAAACCAGGTTCGGTAAAATGCTGTTCTCAAAAAGAACGGCATTTTTGTTTAAGTAAACCCAGCCCGTCATTTCCTATTTTTGCGATTGTATGGATGCAAGGATCGGATTGATACTACTTAAAAAATGACCGGTTGTCCGAATACAGATCATGAACTATCCTGAAACACTCAACTATCTTTTTACCAAACTTCCTTTATTCAGCCGTATTGGCGCCGCTGCCTATAAAGAGGACCTTGATAATACGATCAGGCTTTGTGAATTTATCGGGAACCCCCACACAAAATTCAAGTCAGTTCATATAGCCGGTACAAACGGGAAAGGATCTGTAAGCCATATGCTGGCAGCTATTTTTCAAACGGCAGGATACAAAACGGGATTGTACACTTCCCCCCATCTCAAAGATTTCAGGGAAAGGATAAAAGTGAACGGCGAAATGATCAGCGAGGGTTTTGTCATTGACTTTACTGAAAAGATGAAGCCGCTTATTGTTGAGATCGAACCCAGTTTCTTTGAGATCACCGTAGCGATGGCCTTTGATTATTTTGAACGGCAGAAAGTAGATATAGCGATCATCGAAACAGGATTAGGCGGACGATTAGACAGTACGAACATCATTACTCCTGAATTATCGGTGATCACAAATATCGGCATGGACCACATGAACCTGCTGGGAGATACACTTGAAAAAATTGCCAGGGAAAAAGCAGGTATAATAAAGAAAGGAATACCCGTTGTTGTTGGAGAGGTATTAGCTGAGACCTTGCCGGTATTTGAAAAAAAGGCAAAGGAACAAAAAGCTGACCTTATTATTGCATCTCAAAAAAGACAGGCAATGGATTGGAGATGGGAAAAACATGAACTGATCGTTGAAGTTGCCGAAGAACATAAGACGGACCATCAAGCTTATCACCTTGACCTGCCTGGCGTTTACCAGAGAAAAAACCTGCTGACCGTATTGGAAACCTGTCACCAGCTGAACCCAAAAGGATGGAAACTTAACGGGCCCGTAATCCGCCAGGCCCTGCGCCATGTCAAAAAACTAACTGGCCTGCATGGAAGATGGGATATCATTCACCATTCTCCCACTATCGTTTTGGATGTGGCGCACAATGAAGACGGGATAAGACAACTGGCTGAACAAATTCAACTGACAGACCATTATAAATTGCACCTGGTAATTGGTTTTGTAAAAGATAAGGAGATTGAAAAAATATTGTCAATGCTGCCACGGACTGCCCATTATTATTTTACCCAGGCAAGTATTCCCCGTGCTTTGGATGCCGATGCATTGAAGGCAGCGGCGGCTGAGTATGGACTGAAAGGAATTCCCTATAAAAATGTGAATGCAGCCATAGCTGAGGCAAAAGCAAAAGCAGGAAAGAATGATCTTATCGTTGTTTGCGGAAGTGTTTTCCTCGTTGGTGAAGTAATGTAAAGTCAAAAAAAACAGGAGTCATATGAGTCATTTGACTTGTATGACTAGTTTGACTTGTGTGACTCATTTGACATATTTGACTAATTTGACCTTTATGACCCATTTGCCTGTCTAATATTTCAATTCCCCCAACTCCTGCATGGCATATAAAAAGCAGGTGACATGCATGGCCTGTACAATTTTATTCTCCTTCACCAGTTGTTTTACTTCATCAATACTGAATAGTTCAATTTCTATTTCTTCGTTATGGTCGAGGTTTTGCGCTGATATTTTTTTCCCGCCTGTCGCCAGGAACATATGCATCCGGTTATTATTGGTAGATGGATTAGCTGATGTTATACCCAACGGTTTAAGACTAGTAAATGAATAACCGGTCTCTTCCAGCAACTCTCTTTTCACTGCTTCTTCAAAACTTTTGTCTGTATCATCTACACAACCACCGGGAAATTCTATACAGGTCTCTCCTATTGCATGCCGGTATTGCCGCACCATCACTATCTTGCCGTTTTCTGTTACAGGAACTGCCGTCACCCATTCCGGGAATTCATAAACATAATAGGGATCAACGATCTTACCCTGCGGTGTTTTACAAATATCTTTTCTTACTTTGAACCAAAGATCATTAAAGAGATATTCGGAAGAGAGGATCTGCCATTTCATAGTTACTTGTTGCTGGTTACTAGTCACTGGTTAATTTAAGAAGCAGTTCAAAACAATAAGCAAGTTTCAAGATACAGTAACCGGGAACCAGTAACCAGTCACTTTACCCTACCACCCCATTCTTTGCCGCAGGCTGGTGATATGCGCCACATGGTGCCTGCCATGCCAGGAATATAACCCGAGCAAATACCAGAGCCGCATGGTCTTTTTGGTTGCAGAATGAACAACGGTGCGGTTATTCCATTCATCATCTTTTACATATTTCAATGATTCATACCAGCGGGCATGAAGGGCATGCAGGAGGGTCATCGAAATATTGATGGGCAGTTTCTGCACATCATTCATCTCAGCCCATAGTTTTTCCTCGTATGATTTGACGGTTGGGTTATCTTCTGTCAATGCCAGTTTGAACCGGCAATAGGCATTGATATGGCTGTCGGCAATATGGTGTACCAACTGGTGCACGGTCCAACCGCCTTCACGATATGGAGTATGCAGTTGTTGCTCATCAAGATTGAGTATGGCGCTTTCCAGGGCCAGTGGTAAAAATTTAATATCCGCCAGCCATTCTACTTTTTTTTCAATGGAAAAAGGCTGTGGTTCATAGTCCCCGATCGGGTAACGGGGGTCAACAACAGTAGCGGGCATATTGCAGGTTATTTTATAATGCTGATCAGTTCCACTTCAAACATCAGAGTAGCGCCTCCGGGGATATCTGAACCGGCGCCCCTGTCGCCATAAGCAAGTTCAGAAGGTATCCATAAACGCCAATGACTCCCTTCCTTCATCAGCGGCAGCACTTCCTGCCAGCCTTTAATTAAAGAACGCAATGGCGCCGTGAATGGTTGATTTCTCCTGAATGAGCTGTCAAACTCTTTTCCATCCAGCAATGCTCCTTTGTAATGCGCTTTCACGGAATCGCTAAGAAGAGGCATAGCCCCGGTTCCTTCTTTCAGAATGAGATACTGAACGCCTGAAGGCAATTCAACTACTCCATCTTTTACTTTGTTAGCATTTAAAAAAACTTCGCCTGCAAATTTTTGGGCATTGATCTTCCCGTCCATAAAATCTTTTAATTTATTTTGAATACTCATACCCCAAATCCGCCGAATGGCGGACTATTTAGACTCCGAATTACAAAAACCATTATAATAAAAAAAGGTTGCTATTCGAAATGGTTAAGAAACTAGTTTAAAATATTTCATCTAAAAGCACTTAAGCAAAAATAGTACAGCTTCGATCTAAGTCCCCTTTAGGGGACAGGGGGTCCTACCCCTCCCTTAATGAATGCCCCGTCAGCTTAATGAATACATCCTCCAGGTTTGCTTGCTTTACTTCTTTGGGTTTTTCAAATCCTGTAGCCACTAGCTTATCGATCATCTGGTCAGGAGTATCCAGTGCAACGATCTTCCCTGAATCAATGATGGCGACACGGTCACAGAGATACTCAGCTTCATCCATATAATGTGTCGTAATGATCACTGTGGCCCCTCCCGCCCGGATATTCTTCACCAGTTCCCACAAACTTCTCCTGGCCTGCGGATCAAGACCGGTTGTCGGTTCATCAAGGAAAATAATCCTGGGTTTATTGATTAGTGTCGTAGCGACCGAGAATCGTTGCTTCTGCCCGCCACTGAGGTCTTTGAATTTGGCTTTGGCCTTATCTCTCAGGTTTACCATGTCCAGCAATTCCATCGGATCAACTTCCCGGTTGTACAACCCGCAAAACAATTCGATCAGTTGCAGAAGATTCAACCCGGGATAATAACCACTGCTTTGCAACTGAACGCCGATTATTTTTTTGATCTCTTCAGGATGCTTATCCAGGTTCAACCCATCAACTATTACCTCGCCGCTTGTTTTTGTACGAAGCGTCTCTATGATCTCCAGCGTGGTGGATTTGCCGGCCCCATTGGGCCCGAGCAATCCGAATATTTCGCCTTCAAAGACCTCAAAAGAAATTCCTTTCACGGCCTGGAAGCTTCCGTAGTTCTTGACGAGGTCTTTTACATAAATGATGGTCTTGCTCATGCTTCAAATTTAGAGGATTAATTCCATCCTTACATCAGCGGTTTCAAAAGGCGAGTTATGCACTTCCGTATGACGGAAGCCATATTTTTCGTAAAGAGCAAGAGCCGTTTGTAACTGGTGATTGGAGAACAGGGAAAGTTTTTTAGCCCCGATCTCTTTCGCTTTTCCCAGGCATTTTTCGATCAGCAGTTTACTAATCCCCTTACCGCGGTAAGCAGCGGTAACAGCCATTTTGGCCAGTTCATATTCTCCTTCCCCTTCTTTGATCAATGCGGCTGAACCCACAGCTTTTCCCTCTGCTTCTGCCATCCAGATAAAACCACCCCGCTGCAGAATGGCCCCTTCCGGGTCATCCAGTATCATCAGGTCATGGCTTTCGGTAAGGTGATAATGATCCAGCCATTCAAGGTTCAGTTCTTTGAATGAGGACTGGTGCCTGCTTTCATATTGAACGATCTTTATTTCCATTTGACTCCCCTTTTTTATAGTGACCTGTTTGAAAGGCAAGATTAACCTTTGCTATTTTACAAAACCTATATCAGAAAAAATAAATTAAACTATATCACATAAAAAAGAACTGTAAGTTAAATAAGCTTCAGCTCCATTTTAATATTTGTACGGGCATAATGCGAATTTACTTCAAGCGGGATCTGCATAAATCCGTATTTGCAGTATAACTGAATAGCCGGAGCAAGCAGGGTATTTGAATAAAGGAACAACCGCTCCCATTTTTTCTCCTTTGCTATCTGAATGCAGGCATCCATCAGTAATTTGCTGGCCCCTTTACCCTGCCAGTCTTTTGTAACAGACATTTTGGTCAGTTCAAAAGAAAGATCTTTCTCCTTCATAAGAGCAACTGTGCCGATAATTTCATTGCCGGTCTTTGCTAAAAAAATGTAACCTTCCTTATCAAGTATCTCCTGCTTAGGGTGTGACAATTGGTATTCATCATACGACTCAACGGTGAAATACTGTTGCAGCCACTCTATATTGAGGCGCTTAAAATCATCAGCATACTTTTCTTCAAAGGGAATTACAGCGACCATGCAGCAAAAATAGAATGGCCCGTTACATACTACTTACCGCTCAAAGAAGTTTCCAGTTCTTCCATCATATCCTTGCTCCCGATGAACATTGGAGTCCGCTGGTGCAGTTCGGTAGGCTGAATGTCCAGTATCCGCTGCTTGCCATCTGTGGCTTTTCCACCTGCAACACCGACAATAAAGGCGAAAGGATTGCATTCGTACAATAAACGCAGTTTCCCTTTAGGCTTATCCGTAGTGCCGGGATACATGAATATTCCGCCTTTGATCAGGTTGCGGTGTACATCGGCTACCATACTGCCGATATAACGTTGCGTATAAGGACCGCCGGTGCTTTTATTTTTTTTCTGGCAAACGTCAATGTATTTTTTCACCCCTTCATTGTACTGGAAAAAATTC
>DATDIX010000008.1:0-2488 GCA_036520835.1 Chitinophagaceae bacterium
AATACAGCAACCCGCACTAATATCAATTCATTCTCTCCGTTTGGTGTAGGACAGGTAGGACAGGTGCTCCCTGTAAACTTCGGCACTGTAAAAGCTACACAGCAATCATCAGGCATTAAAGTAGAATGGAGCAACCTCACCGAACTTGATGTTGTTAATTACAGCATTGAACGTTCTGCCGACGGAAGGAATTTTACAACTATCGGAACTGAGAATGCCAGGCTGAATAATGGCGGCAAAGCAGAATACAGTTTTGTTGATGCCAATCCATTCAGCGGCGTTAATTTCTACCGCATCCGTTCACTGGAACTTGGAGGGAAGACAAGGTATAGTATTATCGTCAGGGTAGATACCCGTGGCGGCATCACTCAACTGGTACTTTATCCAAACCCGGTAACCGGTGGTCAGTTAAGTTACCAGGCCACTAACCTTGCCAAAGGACAATACGCCATCCGCATTTTCAATTCCGCAGGTCAGCAGGTATATGTTCAGGCGCTGAATCATAATGGCGGCTCCATAACGGAAGCTATTCCATTGCCTTTAGCAAAAGCGGGTATTTATGTGCTGCAGCTGAACAGTGCTGATCTTAATTTGTCAAGGACATTTGTGATACAATAATCTCCTTTTATCTTAACCAAGAAAGAGGGCCGCAATTGCGGCCCTCTTTACTTTTATATAAATATGTAAGATCAACCAAGAGAATGCAGCGACCTGTCGATGATGCTGACACAATCCATTACCTGTTCTTTGGTGATAATAAGGGGAGGGGCAAAGCGTATCTTATCTCCATGAGTAGGTTTTGCCAGCAAGCCATTTTCTTTTAATTGTAAACAAAGTTCCCATGCCGCTTCTTTGTTGCTGTGCTCAATAACGATGGCATTCAACAGTCCTTTACCACGAATAAGAGAAATATATTTTGAATGAAGCTCTTTTAAACCATTTCTTAAAAGTTCTCCCATGGCAACCGCATTGTCCGCCATCTTTTCATCTTTCAATACCTGTAAGGCTACCATTGCTGTTTTACAGGCTAAAGGATTACCACCATAAGTAGAACCATGCTCACCTGGTTTAATGGTCAGCATTATTTCATCATCAGCCAGTACAGCGCTGACAGGTAACATACCGCCGCCTAATGCTTTTCCCAGTATCAGTATATCAGGCCTTATATTCTCATGATCGCAGGCCAGCATTTTCCCTGTTCTGCATAAACCGGTTTGTATCTCATCAGCCATAAAAAGCACATTGGCTTCTTCGCATAGTTTTTTTGCTTTGGTTAAATAACCTTCCCCCGGAACTACCACACCTGCTTCGCCCTGTATGGGCTCAACTAAAAAACCGGCAACATGTTTACTGGCCAATGCTTTTTCCAATGCAGGGATATTATTGTAAGGAATGATGGTAAAGCCCGGCAGGTAAGGACCGAAGTTGGTATTGGAAGATGGATCGCTGCTGAAGGAGATGACACCGGTTGTTCTGCCATGGAAATTTCCTTCGCAAACAATAATGGTTGCTTTGTTGGTTTCAACGCCTTTTACTTCATAAGCCCATTTGCGGCAAAGCTTGATAGCTGTTTCCACCGCTTCCACTCCTGTATTCATCGGTAATACCTTTTCATATCCGAAATAACCGGTGATGAACTTTGCATATTCTCCCAGCAGGTCGCTGTGAAAAGCACGGCTGGTAAGAGTTAGTTTTTGGCTTTGCTCAATAAATGCTTTTACGATCTTTGGATGGCAATGTCCCTGGTTAACGGCGGAATAGCCGCTGAGAAAATCATAGTAACGTTTATTATCCACATCCCATACAAATACTCCTTCGCCTTTTGTCAACACAACAGGTATAGGATGATAGTTATGGGCGCCGTATTGTTCTTCCAGTTCAAGATAGTGTTGCGCCATGGCCGACATGTTTATAATGGATTGCATAAATGATAAATTAAATGAAGTGAATTAAATAACAGGAACGGTTACAACTCCCCTTTAGGGGCCAGGGGGGTTATCCTCGATGATTGAGCAGGTCGAGGTTAGCAGTGAGGAAGTCTCTTGTATGTATTTTGCTGTTCAGCACGGCTGCAAGATACAAAAGATAGCCGGTATTTATAGTTTATTGGCCATTGTAAATAACCCCGGTGGTAGGCGTTTCTTTCAGTTCAATATGAGAGAGGCCGGGCAGCATGGGTTTCAAACGATCCCAGAACCAGATGGTGATATTTTCTGCCGTAGGATTTTCCAAACCGGGAATATTATTCATCAGTTTGTGGTCCACCTGGTCAACAAGCGACATAACCTGGTCTTTTAGTTCTTTAAAATCCATGATCCACCCCAGGTGGTCTTCGGGTTTCCCTTTAACGTATATGCGTAAATGATAGGTATGGCCATGAATTTCTTTGCACTTATGTCCTTCGGGGACATTCGGTAAAAAATGCGCTGAATCAAAAGCAAACTCCTTGTAGATCTCCATAGCCTTTATTTTGGCTGCAAATGTAAAG
>DATDIX010000009.1:0-2716 GCA_036520835.1 Chitinophagaceae bacterium
ATTTTTTTCATCACCATCCCTGGCTCTTGCTCAATCTGATTGTTTGAGAATCTCAATACAGCTAATTTATCTTCTTCTAATAAATTTTGTCTTTCCCTATCATTGTGTTTGATTTCCTCCAAATCATGGATGCTTCCATCAACTTCAATTATCAGCTTGAGTGAATGACAATAAAAATCCAGAATATAAACGGAATAAGGATGTTGCCTTCGAAATTTATGACCGTGAGGCCTGTTTCTTAAATAGCTCCACAATATTTCTTCTGCATGAGTGGGATTATTTCTCAGTTCCCGTGCTCTTTGATAAATATGCTTAATAGCTCCTGCATGCATTTTTCTATCCATTACTGGTTTGTTTTAATCGGAGTTTTCTTCGCTCCCCTTTAGGGGTTGGGGGTGTAATGGATTTTGCCAATTTTTTTCATCCTGGACAGTGTGTCTTAACTCAATCTTTACTTTAAACTTATTTCTTAAATGCCTAGCCATGGCATCAGCCGCATACACACTCCGGTGTTGCCCGCCGGTACAACCAAAGCTTATCATCAGGCTTTCAAAACCTCTTTTGATATATTCTTCCACGGTCATGTCCACAATATCAAAAACACTATTGAGGAAGTTTAGCATCTGTGTTTGCTGTTCTAAATAATCTTTAACAGCTTTATCCCGGCCATGCTGTGTTTTATATTCTTCGATGCGTCCGGGATTCAGGATGCCACGGCAGTCAAACACAAATCCTCCGCCATTGTCTGTTTCGTCAGCCGGTATTTCTTTGCGGTAAGAGAAACTGCAGATCTTTACTACCAGCGGTGTGGTTTCGGTTGCCTGCGTGGGAGTGAATTGCTGAATGACCTCTTCCGATACACAGAGGTCCAGTACTTTCCTGAACTCGGGGACAGCAATACCTAAGCTCTGGTTTGTAAAAAATTCTTTCAGGTTACGTAATCCCAAAGGGATAGCTGTAAGGAACTGGGCTTTGCGTTCAAATAAGCCGCGAAAACCATAGGCGCCGAGTACCTGCAGTAATCTTATCAGTACATAGCCATTATACTGGCTGCGGAAAACAATTTTATCAAGCGGTCCGTCGATCAGTGTTTCAAATGCCTGCATGTAGTCATCCAGCAGGTTTTCTTTCCATTCATCCGGCAGACCGGCTCTTGCCTGCCAAAGCATACTGGCGACATCATATTGCGGGGCGCCTTTCATGCCACCCTGGTAGTCTATGAAGTGAACGCTGTTGCCTTGTTGTACCAATATATTGCGGCTTTGATAATCCCGGAACATAAAATATTTGTATTCGGTATGTGTCAGGTAATTACTCAGCGCTTCAAAATCTTTGATCAGTTTTTGTTTGTCGTAAGGTTTGCGCAGGGCATCGAGAAAATAATACTTGAAATAAAGCAGGTCGGCCATGATCGCTTCCTTACCAAATTCTTTATTGGTCAGGCAGCGTTTGTAGTCAAGTCCTTTGTCGCCATTCACCTGTAAAGAAGCAAGCTCTTCCAGGCTTTTTTTGAAAAGGTCATAAACGGGTTGTGTAAAACCATCCGCTTCCAGGTGATTTAATAAGGAAACATCGCCGAAGTCTTGCTGCAGGTAATACATCCTGTCTGCGCTGACAGCATATATTTCCGGGACAGACAATTTCTTTTTATAAAAGTTATCAGAGAAGTAAATGAAAGATTCGTTTTCCTTGACATTAGCGCCGAAAGTGCCGATCACCGTGCTGTCTTTTCCATGAACACGGAAATAACGACGTTCACTGCCGGATATAGGCAATACATCCACAGCGACGGGTTCATGGCCTTTCCATTCCGTGTATAAAGCTTTTACCGCATCAATTAAATTCTGCATAAAACAAAATTATCAAAATACTTTCAGCCATTCTTTCAAAACAGTCATTTCCCTTTCTTCTACCACGTTAATTTTCAGCAAAGCTTCATATGCTGAGTACAGGTTGTCGGTTACAGATCCGATGCTGACAGACTTGCTCACCGCTTCCAGCGACTTTTCTGTGTGTAAATACATGGGCACTTCACTTTCAAAATCTTTAAAGTAATCGTGTTCATTTCTCTTTTGAACAACGGTAGCTTCGGTAAAACCCAGGTGGTAGCCATGCTGCCAGAGAATGGGTTGTGCAATGATGCCCCGCAGTATATCTGTGAAACGGAACGTGACAAATGAAGGCAGAAAGAGTAAGGGGAATAGTTCTTTTTGTATGGCCGTATTCTGTGAATTAAAAGGGCAGGCCGTTCCTTTTTCCAGAACTACCGGTTCTTTCTTCTGAAAAACACAGGGTGTATTGGAGACAAGACGGTAAATGGCATCCACATCCGGGTCCTCATCTGCAAGTCCCTGCCAGATGCCGATCCGCTGGCTTGTTTTTTCTTTCTGCCATTGCAGTTTATCCCGGCTGTCGTTAATATTTCTTAGCGGCAAACCTCTTGGCCAGATAGGTTGATCGCTGAAATGATGATAAATATTTACCCAGCCCAGGTCATTTTTTGATGTAAGGAAATTGCCTTCAAAAGAAGGAAAGCTCCAGCCGGCATCAGGAATATTATCATCGTCTGTATCAATAATAATATCAGCTCCCTGCTGCATGGCGTACACATACCCGATCATCTTTCTGCCGTAATGATTAAAAGGAATAGTACCGGCCAGCGAAGAAGCCAAAGTTAATTGGGCTTCTACATTTAAGTAAGTGCAATTGTCATAAC
>DATDIX010000010.1:0-2259 GCA_036520835.1 Chitinophagaceae bacterium
GGGTTGGCTTTGTTGATGGCACGCAATGGAATAAAGACAATATAGGATATCATTCTTTTGCATCGGGCTATAATACTAAAGCAATAGGTTGGATCACAACCAGTATGGGAAATCTAACAACGGCCAGCGGCGAGGCTTCAACCAGCATGGGATATGAAACAACGGCCAGCGGCTATGTTTCAACCAGTATGGGAAATCTAACAACGGCCAGCGGCGAGGCTTCAACCAGCATGGGATATGAAACAACGGCCAGCGGGGCTTATTCAACCAGTACGGGAAATTCCACTAAGGCAAAAGCATACGCGTCGTTTACCGCAGGCATGTATAATGACGACACTGATAATCCGATCCCGAATTTTAGAGTAGCTACCGACAGGATTTTTCAAATTGGAAATGGGGATTTTTTTACAAAAAGTAATGCAATAACAGTATTAAGAAATAGTAATACTGGCCTTGGCACAATAACACCTACCCATCAATTGGAAGTGATTGGCCCGGCCAGTGCAACACCCGTTACGCTTGTAATCGGTAACCGCAACGCCTTTGGTCCCGCAGCTATTGAATTTGTAAGTGATTATGGTTTAGATAATGTATGGCGGCCCGGTTATATCAGGAGTAATGATGCGACCGGTTTTACAGGTTCATTGGAATTCTATACCAATGGTACCGGTTTTGCAAATAGAAATGGTAGTCTGAAAGGCTTTGAAGTAAAAAACGGGTTTGCATATACAGCAACAGATACAGTATTATTATGGAGCGATGCGAGATTGAAAAATAATATTAGTGCTTTTACTGACGGATTGAATGTGATCAGCAAAATAAATCCTGTGCAATTTTATTACAATGCTGATGCGCCATTTAAAACCGATCAGCAACAGGTTGGCGCTATTGCACAGGATCTGGAAAAAATTGCTCCGTATATGATCGAAAAAAATAAACAAAATGGTTATAATGATCTGCGTTCCGTCAATAACCAGGCTTATACTTTTTTACTGATCAATGCCGTGAAGGAACAACAGCAGCAGATAGACAAACAGCAGAACCAAATTGAAACGTCTGAAGCGAAGATGAAACAATTGCAGCAACAGCAAAAACAATTCGAAACCTCAAGCGAAGAAGTGAAACAATTACAGTAGCAGGTAGCTGAATTAAAAAAACTGGTTGAACAACTACTCAAAAAATAAATATGAAAAAGATAATCATTCTTTTCACATCGCTTCTCTCCTGCTTTTTTACCATGGCGCAAAATGTAGGTATTGGTACAACAACGCCCAATGCCCGCCTGCATGTAATAGACAGCACAGTGGTCTTCAGCGCAGCCGATCCGCTATTGGCTGTTCCGGGTAATACACCCGTTAATGGTGCTGGTGCCCGTATGATGTGGTATCCCGGCAAAGCTGCTTTTCGCACTGGTTATATTGATGGCGCACAATGGGATAAAGACAATATCGGGTTTTATTCTTTTGCATCAGGCTATAGTACCACTGCCAATAATTCCTATTCAACTGCCATGGGCCGCAATACAACAGCTTCCGGCACCTCATCTACAGCATTGGGTTATTTTACAACAGCAAGTGGTTCATCCAGCATGGCATTTGGAAGTTACAACCAGGCTACAGGAAGTGAAGCTACTGCTATGAATAGTAATACCATTGCCTCAGGATTTGCATCAACGTCTATGGGTTTTGCAACCATTGCAAGAGGTGATTATTCCGTTGCCTTAGGTTCATATACAAAATCGAAGTCACCCAGCTCTGTTGTGATGGGTCAGTATAATGACACTACCAATACCAATCGCCTTTTTGAAATAGGAAATGGAACGGCAGATAATGCAAGGTCAAATGCATTAACTGTATTAGCAAACGGGAATATAGGTATTGCCACATCAGCTCCCGGGTTCCCATTGAATTTTTCGCCAACCTTAGGAGATAAGATCTCACTTTATGGTAACGGCGGGGATCATTTTGGTTTTGGTATCCAGAATTCATTATTACAAATACATACAGATGCGACGATCTCCAATATTGGATTCGGTTATGGCTCAAGCGGAAATTTCACAGAAAGAATGCGGATAATCAATAACGTGGGTTATGATGGGATGAGTCTTAGCGGAAGACTGATATTAAAAAACGGAAGCACTGATCTTGTTGGAGGTGGCGCGGGTGTATGGCTTTATAAAGCCGATAACACAGCTCTTCTGGGGTTCATGGGTACACAGAATAATCAGAATGTAGGTTTTTTTGGCGGTCCCGGTGGATG
>DATDIX010000011.1:0-9966 GCA_036520835.1 Chitinophagaceae bacterium
CCGACTGATTTAGTTGTTAAAAGTTACGACCATTTTGGTATACCCGGAAAATTTTTAGACAAGTGGTAAAATTGGGAGGATGAATTACGGGTGAGGTTAATAAAAAAGTCCTGTAACTTTTGCTACAAGACTTCTGTGACCCCGCAGGGACTCGAACCCTGGACCTACTGATTAAGAGTCAGTAGCTCTACCAACTGAGCTACGGAGTCATCCTTCAAAAAATCAAAGGACTGCAAATATAAGAGAGATTATTGAACTGACTGTTGCCCTGTTCAGGATAAAGTCCTGTGGTTTTTGGATTTGGGATATTAAAGCGGGAGACAGATCACGGGAAAAAATAAAGCCCTCCAGTATGACACGGGAAAGGCTTTTTGTTTGGGTGGGATTAAATGCTGGCGAAATGTTCTCTATTGCTTAATGAATTTTTGTGTAAATGTTGTTCCATCATTATTTTCAACACGGGCAATATAAATACCATCAGGCAGATCAGTAATAGTGATAGTGTTGGTATATTTTTGCAATTTCTTATCCGCTACTAACCTGCCGGAGAGGTCATATATTTTGGCGCCTGAATAGGAATCATCACTGCCGTCGTTGTTTACGATCCGAACCTGGTCGGTGGCAGGATTGGGAGCGAAACTGATGCCCGCTTTATCCGCACTCAGTTTTTCCTTTTTAAGCGTTACCGTCAACACTTTTGAAAAGCCGGTCCTGTTCATGTCAATATCAATTTGTTTTACACGATAGTAATGCCTGCCTTCATGTTTGTTGATATGCGTGTAATAATAATCATCCAGTGTTAAAGGACTGTTCTTGCTTTTAACGGAATCAATGTCTTCCCAGTCAGTACCATTATAGCTATGCTGGATATAAAAAATCTTGTTATTGTATTCTGTCACTACCCATTTAAGCAAGACATTGCTTTTGGTTGCCGTCACCTCAAAAACATTCCAGAATACCGGGGGCGCAAATTTTACTGATGATACACGGGCATTGGCAAATGTAGCCGTCAGCACCAGCAATAATGCGATCAGAAGTTTTACGAGCTTGTTCATATAGGTTGACCAGTTTTGTTGTTTGTTAATTGGGTTTAAACTGGTTTTTTTCGGATAAAATTGGATGGACCTTCTATGTCCTGTATTTATTGCTTAATGATCTTTTGACTGTACGATGTTCCGTCGTTAGCCTGCACTCTTACCAGGTAAGTGCCTGCAGGCAGCTCGCTGATGCTGATGGTATTGATATTTGTCTGCAGTTTCCTTTCGGCTATCATTTTACCAGACAGGTCAAATAGCTGCGCTTTGGTAAAGTGGTTAGCGCTGCCGGCTGTGCTGGCGATCCTGATATGGTCTGTTGCAGGATTAGGCCATACAGAAATGGTTTGTTTCTCGTTTTTAAGTACAACTGACCTTACTTCTGAATAGCTCATTTTATTATCCTGTTCAACTTGCCTGATACGGTAGTATTGTTTACCATCAAGGTTGTTGATATGTGAGTATGAATATTCCTGTATAGATTCGGTGTAATTTTTCGCGGTTACAAAACTGATATCCTCCCAATCGCTGCCATTAAGGCTATGCTGAACATAATAACCTTTGTTCTGTGCATCCTCTGCTACTTCCCATTTCAACACAACATTGTTGTTATTTTTTACAGCCACATCAAAACTTTTCCATGATATAGGCAAAACTGATGTTGGAAATGAGCATGAAGTAAGGTCATTGCCTATGTTGTTGGTAGTGAAAGTGCCGATAAAAAGAAGTGAAAGATTGTTTTGAAGCAGGTATAGCCTGTTGTCGGACCTGGTTGACATAAATATCCGGCCATCGGGTTTAAAGGCAATACCTGCAAAACTGTTCCCGGTAGGCGTTGCCTGGGTTGGGGCCATGACACGGGTAACCGTGATCGAGGCAACTGGTACAGTTGGCATAGGGCCTGGAAACCTGTACAAGCCCCAGTTCGCATCACTTGAAGTGACCAGCCATATCCTGCCAAGCCCGTCAATAGCCATATCGCCGGCGTTCTGGGTCTTGATGATCGACGAAACATCCGCTCCGAACTGGTCTACGATGCTGGAGGTGATAAATGTCCATGAATTCGCAGCTATATTATAGTAATGGAGAGTGCCTTGTACATCAATGGTATAATACCCGGCGCCATTATAGCTTACGCAGCCTGTATGTATCTCATCTGTACAGGTACTGTTTGCCAACACTGTTACAGTGTTAGTGGCAGGTCTAAACGAAACAAATTCCTGCGGGGAGGCTCCTACATTACGTTTAAAATAATAGAATGTGCTGTTAAAGGTATTATACCCGATGCCATTTGAGCTGGAAGTCGAATTGCCCGGATAGCTGCTGTTTTTTACAGTAGCCACAGTAGCTGCGGTATTCGAATTGATACCCATAATCTGGCCACTGTTGGACAATCCATAAACGGTGTTTGTAGGGTCTGTACAAACAATAGATACCTGGCTGTATGAGTTTGCTGATAAAGACAACAGGGCAGCAACAGCTAATGCTGTCAGAATTTTCTTTGCAGTAAGGGTAAAGATCAGTTTCATGTTTCACGGGTTTAGATAGATTCGCCTGATTTTCCTTTTGGATAAACTGGATAAGGCCGCTTTGATTCCAGGTTCCGTTTTACCGAGTTCCCGTTATTGAACTATGCTCGCCTGTTACTTTGATTACCTGATCCGGCTAAATGATGAAGTGAAGTTTCTGCAAGGGGTTTTACTAAAGAGAAGACCACCATTCATCATAAGGTTCGGATCAAATACGACGTAAACTTAGTAGTAAGTTTCGCAGTTTGCAATAGAAAAACTACGACATGAATGATTTTTTTTTATATGATCAAATAATCATTTGATTCACAGGAGAGTGACCGGGGAATGAAAATTTATTTATAACAAGCAGGTTGTATAAGTGATTGAAAAGTGAGTGTTCAATGAATTGTAAAATCGACGTATTCCGCCACTGGCTTATGTTTCACGTAACACATTATCGTAGTTTTACACTTCTCTGTTTTCATCTTTGATCTCCTGTTTTAGTATGTAGAAAACGGAGCATGGAAAATCTTTTAAAGAAGAATGATTCAAAATAGGCAGGGTTATTATGTTCAGTAACCTGTTTGATGAGTTTAATGTTTGTTTCATCAAATAGAATTTGAACAGGTCTCCGGACGGGTGGCGTAAACTTGCAAAAAAGATCACCAGAACCCGGATCTGAAAATAAATTTTTGGATTCCGATTATCTCTTTACTTTTGCGCCAGACAAGACGATAATGATATTCAACACACATACACATCATCATCATTTTACTCACGGGGTAAGCTGTGATGCTGTTATGTAATTAAAGATATACATGAACTTTACAAAGGCTTACCGTTCCGGTGAGCCTTTTTATTTTAATACAGGTTATGAAACTAAAGATCGCTGTTCAAAAATCGGGAAGGCTGTACGATGACTCGCTGCGGCTGTTGAAAGAATGTGGTATAGCCATTGCCAACGGCGGCAATAAGCTGAAAGCGGAAGCTGCCAACTTCCCTATGGAGGTTTATTTTTTGCGTGATGATGATATCCCCCAGTACGTCGAGGATGGAGTAGCGGATATTGGTATCGCCGGGGAAAATGTAGTGTACGAAAAAAGAAAACAGGTGGAGGTATTGGAAAAACTTGGCTTTGGTAAGTGCAGGTTAAGTATTGCGGTTGATAAAAAGGAGAACTTCAGTAAAGATTGGCTGAATGGGAAAAGGATCGCTACCAGTTACCCGGTTTTGCTGCAGCAATACCTTGATCTGCAAAAGATCAATGCAGAGATACATGAGATCAGCGGGAGTGTGGAAATTGCTCCTGGTATCGGGCTGGCTGATGCTATCTGCGACCTGGTCAGCAGCGGCTCTACTTTACTTACTAATGGATTAAAAGAAGCAGAGACCATCTTATCCTCGCAGGCGGTATTGATCAGTACTAAAGGATTGGATAATGAAAAACAGAACCTGGTTCAAAAATTACTGTTTCGTATAAGAGCAGTACAAAAAGCAAGGAACAATAAATACATTTTGCTGAATGCACCGGATGAGAAGCTGCAGGATATTATTAATCTATTACCGGGCATGAAAAGCCCCACTGTGCTGCCCCTGGCAACTAAAGGGTGGAGCAGTGTGCATAGTGTGGTTCAGGAAGATGATTTCTGGAGCATCATTGAACAGTTAAAACAAGCAGGTGCGCAGGGAATATTGGTAGTGCCAATTGAAAAAATGATCGTTTAAAGTTTATGAAAGTATATATCAATCCTGAAAGGAATGAATGGAGCCGGATCACCGCCAGGCCTGTGATCGATACATTATCCCTGCAGGGTAAGGTAAAAACTATTTTAGACGATGTGAAAAGGAACGGAGATGATGCAGTAAAACGATATACACTGGAATTTGATGGGGTAAGTGTAGAAAAACCGGCGATAAATAATGAGGAATTAAATGAAGCGGCAGGATCGGTTTCCCCTTCATTGAGAAAAGCGATTGAGACAGCTGCGAATAATATCCGTCTTTTTCATGAAAAACAAGTTCAGCAACCGGTAATCGTTGAAACGATGCCAGGAGTAAAATGCTGGCGCCGGTCGGTGGGTATAGAAAAAGTGGGATTATATATCCCGGGGGGAACAGCTCCTTTGTTTTCAACCGTGCTGATGCTGGGAATTCCGGCAAGGCTGGCTGGTTGCAAAGAGATAATTCTTTGTACGCCTCCGGGAAAAGACAGCAAAATTCATCCGGCCATTTTATTTGCAGCACAGTTGGTAGGAGTTAAAAAAATTTTCAAAGCTGGTGGAGTACAGGCTATTGCCGCGATGGCTTTTGGAACAGAAAACATCCCCAAAGTCTATAAAATATTCGGGCCAGGCAACCAGTATGTAAATTGCGCTAAGCAACTGATCCAGTTGGATGGTATCGCTATTGATATGCCGGCTGGGCCCAGTGAAGTTTGTTTACTGGCTGATGAAAGCTGCGATCCCACTTTTGTGGCAGCCGATCTTTTGTCTCAAGCTGAGCATGGCGTTGACAGCCAGGTACTGCTGGTTTGTACTGCTGAGAATATTGTGAATAGTGTTTTAGCCGAAATCGAAAGGCAATTGAAAGATCTGCCGAGAAAAGATATAGCCGTACAAGCATTGAAGAACAGTAATGCAGTGGTGATCACAAATAGTAATGATGCCATTGACCTGGTAAATGAATATGCACCCGAACACCTGATCATTGCCTGTAAAGATGAAGAACAGGTCGCTGGTAGGATCGTAAATGCAGGATCTGTTTTCCTTGGGAATTATTCACCGGAAAGTGCAGGTGATTATGTCAGCGGTACCAACCATGTCTTGCCAACAAATGGTTATGCTAAAAGTTTCAGTGGAGTAAGTGTTGACAGCTTTGTAAAAAAGATAACTTACCAGCAGATCAGTAAGCAGGGTTTGCAGCAGATAGGTGATGCCGTTGAAGAGATGGCTGCGGCAGAAGGACTGGAAGCGCACAAAAATGCAGTAAGCATCAGGTTGAAGAGTTGAAAGGTTAACAAGTTAATATGTTCGTTATGAGTTTTGATCTGGACAAATTAGTACGGGAAAACATTAAGGAGTTAACTCCTTATTCATCGGCAAGAGATGAATTCAGTGGGGAAGCCAAAATATTCCTGGATGCCAACGAGAACAGTTTAGGTTCACCGCTGGTTAAATGGTATAATCGTTACCCCGATCCGCATCAAACAGATCTGAAAAAAGCAATCGGTAAAGTAAAAGGCATTGGCCCGGAACATATTTTTTTGGGCAATGGAAGCGATGAATGTATTGACCTGCTGTATCGTTGCTTTTGCGAACCGAAGAAAGATAATGTGATCATTTGCCCGCCAACGTATGGAATGTATGAAGTAAGCGGTAATATTAATGATGTGGAGGTAAGAAAGGCGCCATTGCTGCAGAAAGGCTTTCAATTGCATATTGAGCAGATCGAACACCTGATCGATGAACAGACAAAACTGATATGGTTATGTTCCCCCAATAATCCTACCGGGAATTCAATGGACAGGGAGGATATAGAAACCATTCTCAATAATTTCAGCGGGCTACTGGTAATTGATGAAGCCTATATCAATTTTTCAAGGTACAAGTCATTCATACAGGAGTTGCCCGATTATCCGAACCTTGTCGTGATGCAAACATTCAGTAAAGCATGGGGGTTGGCCGCCCTGCGGCTTGGAATGGTACTTGCCTCCACCGGGATAGTCAGCATACTGGATAAAGTAAAGCCGCCGTATAATATTAACCAGGCTACCCAGGAATTGACATTACGGGCATTGGAAGAAGTCGGGCAGGTAAATGATATGATACAAGAACTGGTAGCGATGCGGGATGCACTGATACCTGTATTCGGGAACATACCGCTTGTAGAAAAAGTATTTCCATCCGATGCTAATTTTTTATTGGTCAAAGTTGAAAATGCAAGGGAAACCTATAAGTATTTGCTGGCAAAAGGAATCGTGGTCCGGGACAGGAGCAATGTGCAGTTATGCGATGACTGTTTACGGATCACTATCGGTTCAGAGGAAGAGATAACTTTATTGGTTAAAGCTCTTAAAGACTATTCAAAAAAATGAAAGATCAATCTGTTAACTCCCCTTTAGGGGCCGGGGGTAAAAGAATTTTATTCATTGACCGCGACGGTACACTTATCAATGAGGCGCCGCCAACCTATCAATTGGATTCATTTGATAAATTGGTATTTTATCCCGGCATGTTTGAATACATGGGCAAGATTACCCGTGAGCTGGAGTATGAACTGGTAATGGTGACCAACCAGGATGGATTGGGTACAAGGACTTTCCCGGAAGATACTTTCTGGCCACTGCATGACCTGGTAATGAAAAGCCTTGAAGGCGAAGGGATATTTTTTTCAAAAGTTTTTATTGACAAAACTTTTGCTGCGGATAATGCACCTACACGCAAACCAGGCACAGGCATGCTTATTGAATACCTAAACAACAGTAACTATGATATAGAAAACTCATTTGTGATCGGCGATCGTATCACAGATATTCAGCTGGCAAAGAATTTAGGCTGTAAGGGAATATGGTTGAATAATGATCCTTCATTAGGAGGCGGAGAAATAAAGGACAAAGCGGAGGAACTGCGACAATCAACTGTTGCTTTGGAAACAACTGCCTGGAGCGATATCTATTCGTTTTTGAAATCAGGTTTAAGAAAAGTAACGCATGAACGGAATACCAATGAGACAAAGATCAGCATCGAACTGAATGCTGATGGAAACGGGAAGGCTGTGATCAATACAGGTCTTGGTTTTTTCAATCATATGCTGGAACAGATCGCCAGGCATGGGAAACTTGATCTTTCCATTATGGCCAAAGGCGACCTGCATATTGACGAGCACCATACGATAGAAGATACCGGTATTGCATTGGGGGAAGCTTTTGCCAAAGCATTGGCTGATAAACGGGGGATGCAGCGATACGGTTTTGCCCTGCCGATGGATGATGCAGAAGCAAAAGCGCTGATAGATTTTGGCGGAAGGCCCTGGATAGTCTGGAATACTGAATTCAAGAGGGAGAAGATAGGGGAGATGCCAACAGAAATGTTCTTTCATTTCTTTAAATCGTTCAGTGATGCAGCTAAATGTAACCTGCATATTGAGTGCAGGGGCGACAATGAGCATCACAAGATAGAAGCGATCTTCAAAGCCTTTGCCAAAGCCATCCGTATGGCAGTGAAAAGGGATCCGTTTGATAATTACCTGCCGAGTACAAAAGGAGTGTTATAAAAATGAAAGTGGTTATCATAAAATATAATGCGGGAAATATCCAGTCTGTTTTGTTTGCACTGGAGAGAATTGGTCTTACTGCAGAAGTGACAGATGATATAAATAAAATTCAACAGGCGGATAAAGTGATCTTTCCCGGTGTGGGAGAGGCGAGTTCAGCCATGCAATATTTGCGGGAAAGAAAACTCGACCAGGTGATAAAGGGTTTGCAACAGCCGGTACTGGGTATTTGTCTTGGTATGCAATTGCTATGTAAGCATTCTGAAGAGAATGATACTGTTTGCCTGGGTATTGTTCCGGTGAACGTAAAGAAGTTTCATCCCGATCCTCACGAAGGTATTTCAGACTGGAGCCAGGCTTTCAAAGTGCCGCAGATAGGATGGAATAATATTTATGACCTGGGATCGCCGTTGTTTGACAGGGTTGAAACAAACAGTTATATATACAATGTGCATAGTTATTATGCAGAAGACAGTAAGTACACAATAGCAAAATGTAATTACGGGGTAGAATATGCTGCGGCCGTAAGAAAAGATAATTTCTACGGAGTACAGTTCCATACTGAGAAGTCGGCAGTTATCGGGGAACAGATATTAAAAAACTTTGCCCTAAATCCCTAAAGGGACTTTAGAAATAGTCATTATGAAGGACAATATGTTTTATAAGGCCAATCCGCTAATATTTCAGATTGCAGAACGATTACGCAATAATCCTACTAATGCTGAAGATTTATTGTGGAATTATATAAAACAGAGTCCGGGCGGGATTAAATTCAGACGCCAGCATCCGGCTTCCAGTTATGTGCTGGATTTCTATGCGCATCAGATAAAATTGGCTATTGAAATTGATGACAGTATTCATTCAACTGAAGAAGTAAAGCGAAATGATATTGAAAGACAAAAGCATCTTGAATCATTGGGGATTAGTTTTATCCGGTTCTCCAATTACCAGGTAGAGAAAGAGACAGCTATTGTTATCGAAAAAATAGAACAGACCATAAAGGGTGCTTTGAATAATGTAAAGAATTCCCAGGGCTCCCCTTCAGGGGCGGGGGGGCTTATCATTATTCCGGCTATTGATATCATTGATGGGAAATGTGTTCGTTTGACGCAGGGAGATTATTCGCAAAAGAAAGTGTATAACGAGCACCCGCTGGAAGTGGCAAAGCAGTTTGAGGATGCCGGCTTGAAACGGTTGCATTTGGTTGACCTGGATGGTGCGAAAGGGGGGGCAGTTAAAAACTGGAAAGTTTTAGAAACAATTGCCGGTAAAACTTCAATGGAAATAGATTTTGGAGGTGGAATTAAAACTGACAAAGATGTTCAGATAGTCTTTAATTCAGGAGCGAAGCTGGCAACCGTAGGCAGTATTGCGGTGAAGAATGAAGAGGAGTTTGTAAAATGGTTATTGCAGTTTGGGGCTGACAGGTTTTTATTGGGCGCTGATGTAAAAGAAGAAAAGATCGCTATACATGGCTGGCAGGAAACATCGGATATATGGATATATGATTTTATCGAAAAATATATTCAGCATGGCATAAAACAGTTGTTTTGTACGGATGTAAGTAAAGACGGGAAGTTAGAAGGGCCTGCAGTTGATCTGTATAAAAGTGTAATTGAGAAATTCCCTGGCCTGCATTTTATTGCCAGCGGCGGTGTAAGCTCCCTCAAGGACCTGGAAGAACTGGAAAAGATAGGTTGTAAAGCCGCTATTGTAGGGAAAGCTATTTATGAAAATCGCATATCACTTAATGAATTAAGGATATTTGTTTAAATGAATATTTCTGAAAATAAAAGTATGTCGAACTCCCCTTTAGGGGCTGGGGGCCTTACTAAGCGCATCATACCATGTTTGGATATCAAAGACGGAAGAACCGTAAAGGGTACCAACTTTGTTGACCTTCGTGATGCCGGTGATCCTGTTGAACTGGGCGCATTGTATGCCCGGCAGGGAGCAGATGAACTGGTTTTCCTCGATATCACTGCAACGGTGGAGAAAAGAAAGACATTGACAGGGCTTGTAAGAAGAATTGCCCGGCATGTAAATATCCCTTTTACAGTTGGAGGCGGTATCAGCAGTGTGGCCGATGTAAATGCATTGCTGGAAAATGGTGCTGACAAAATATCTGTGAATACAGCCGCTTTTAAAAA
>DATDIX010000012.1:0-8590 GCA_036520835.1 Chitinophagaceae bacterium
ATTATTAAACCCTGAAAAATGTTGATGATGCCGGAAGGGGATAATGCTCTGCTACAGGTCACAGATTTCAAAAAACTTTTGATAAAATAAAAAGACCGGCGTTTCGGCCGGTCTTTTATCACTGTTTTTACAGCGTCTTCAGCACATCATTCATACTTCTTACTGCAGCCGCACTTTTATTGAAGGCTGCTTGTTCAGCATCATTGAGTTTGAAGTCAAGAATTTTCTCCCACCCATTTTTGCCAATAGTCACCGGAACGCCAAGACAAATATCTTTTTGCCCGTATTCACCATCTAATTTCACACAACAGGTAAATAATTTCTTTTCATCACGGACAATGCTTTCTACCATGGCAGCTCCGGCAGCGCCAGGTGCATACCAGGCGGAAGTGCCAATCAATGCTGTCAATGTAGCGCCACCCACCATAGTATCCTTTACAACTTTTTCCTGTTGTTCTGCACTTAAGAAATTGGTGACAGGAACACTGTTCCATGTTGCTAAACGGATCAATGGTATCATCGTGGTATCACCATGTCCTCCTACCACTACCGCATTAAGATCCGAAGGGCTGCAGCCAAGATGCTGGCTCAATTGATATTTAAAACGGGCACTATCCAATGTACCTCCCATACCGATGATCCTGTTCTTGGGTAATCCTGTTGATTGCAATGCCAGGTATGTCATTGTATCCATCGGGTTGCTGATAACAATGATGATGGCGTTAGGGGAGTGCTTTAAGATATTTTCAGCAACACCTTTTACAATACCGGCATTAACACCGATCAGTTCTTCACGGGTCATACCGGGTTTGCGTGGAAGGCCTGATGTAATAACGACAACATCACTGCCGGCTGTTTTAGAATAGTCATTCGTGCTGCCGGTGATCTTTGTATCAAAACCAAGAAGGGCAGCGGTCTGCATCATATCCTGGGCCTTACCTTCTGCAATGCCTTCTTTGATATCGAGCAATACGAGTTCTTCTGCCAGTTCTTTACGGGCAATATTATCAGCACAGGTAGCCCCAACAGCACCAGCGCCTACAACAGTTACTTTCATGAACGAAAAAATTTATGGAATGAGGAAATTATTTGCGGGGCAAAGGTAACAGATACGGCCTTTTAAAAGCCCGGGTTGTTGCCGTTTTATTCAAATTTTCCCAGTACTTTTTCAACAGGCAGGGAGCCTTCAAAAACATCGATCAGCTTGCCTTTTTTATCATAAAATGCCAGAAACGGCAGGTTGTTGATTGCGTAATAGGTGGGCAGCAGGTTATCCATATCCTTTCCAACCGTAATATTCTCAAAGCGGGCCAGTTCATATTCTTCATAGAATTGCCGGGCTGTGTTTAGCGGCATCATGGTTGCCATTACGATCTGTATCTTTTTAAAATCATCTATTCGCCTGATAATTTCTTCCGTTTCATGCTTGCAATGATCGCATTCCGGGCTGAACAGTATGACGAGTACCGGCCTGTTCTTTTTAAGGTCGGCTTTGGTAAAAACAGAAACGCTGTCCGTTTTTAATAGCTTAAACGGCGGAACGGAAGGAAATCGCTTATAAGGCGGGGTGCTGGCAGGATCTGCCTGGGCATTAATGACGGCTGACAATAGCAGCCCGATGATTGCAGCAATAAGTTTTTGCATAGAGACATTTGAACTATTGAATGCAAAAGTAAGGGATTGTGCAGGCGATTTTTTCCGGGAATATTTATGTAAAATAAAAAAGCGGCACAAAATACTGCATCGTTTCATCATAAAGTTTGCCGTCCTTTATCGTATTAAGGTAGTTGTGCCTTTTCTTGTCACTACTTTTCCTGTGTAGTCAATTCCTTCCGCAAACCAGATAAATACACCTGTTGGTTGTTCGGCGCCGGTGATCGTTCCATCCCATCCCTTTGATGGGTCTTTTGTTGTAAATATCATTTGTCCCCAGCGGTTGAATACACGCAGGAACTTAAAATCTTTTATGCCAACCGGCAAAGCAGTCAGCCAGTCATTCTTCCCATCCCGGTTGGGTGTAAAAGCAGAAGGAACATATATCTCCGGTCCCTGGTACACTTTTATTTTTATTTCATCTGACCCCTGGCATCCTACCGGGGTGGTGCCGGTCACAGTATAGATATATTCATAAGGAGGAGTAATAACAGGAGAAGTGAACGTAGCAACAGGGTTTGCAATAAAGGGATCATTGAGAAAACGGGTAGATGACCATTCCCATTTATCTACACCACTGTTATTTGTTTCGAAAGCGTTAAGCTGTAATGGCTGGTTAATGGCCACTAATGTGTCTCTTCCGGCAAAGACTTTTACAGAAGGGGTTACCTGCACGGATACTGCATCAGGGAGCAATGAATTACATCCATGAATGTCTGTTACGTTTAAATAATATACTGTAGTTATAGGGGGCTTTACCACCGGGTTGCTGATATCGGTTGGTGAAACAAAAGTTGGATCAGCCGTCCATTGATATCCCACAGCCCCTGAACCAGTAAGCTGGGCTGTGATACCATAACAAATCGCAATATCATCACCCGCATCAGGCAAAGGCGCCGGCCATACATTGATGACCACGGAGTCAGTACGTGTGCAGGTGCCGAAGCTTGCCGTTACATAATATTTTATGGTACTGGTTGAGCTGGTCGTTGGGGTTAATGTCGTCGTATTCGTCAATGCAGTTACCGGCATCCAGTTGATGATACTTGCATTTGAGGCAGCATTAATGGTATAGCTTGTTCCTTCGCATATAAAGAGGTCGGGTTCTGCATCGAGTGTTACTGTATTGATTTTTGGCACTACGATTGAACCCATTGAATCAACGCAGCCATTACCATCTTTTACATACACGGAATAAGTTCCTTCCGTTACCACCAGTGTATTATTATTTTGATAAGAAATGCCGTTCAACGAGAAGGTATAGGAGCCATTACCTCCCGATGCGATCACTTCAATGCTGCCATCCGGTGTAATACTGCAGGTAGCTGCCACAGGATTAGCGGATATACTGATGTCAGGAAATGATTGTACCAGGTCAACCTGTATAGAATCAGAACAACCCGAGTCATCTTTCATTTTTACCCAATAGGTGCCGACAGGTAATCCTGTAAACGTATTGCCTGCCTGGAAGGCCCCGTTGTTGATAGCGTAACTTACTGCATCTGTCCAGCCTGTTCCGTCAACAGTAATGGCCCCCGTGGTTCCATTTTTACAAAGAATATCCGTTTTGTTTTGGATGGAAATTGTCTTCCATTGCACCAAAACAGAATCGCGGGCTGTGCAATTACCGATAGTAGCCGTGCAGGTATAATATGTACCGGCCGAATTAGGTGTTGCTACCGGGTCACTGATTCCATTGGCCGAGAGGGTCGCGGCATTAGTCCATGAATAATTAATATAGCCGTCTGCTGCACCCAACTGAACAGAACTGTTCCGGCAAATACGAATACTGTCAGCAGGAGTAATGTTAAGCAGGTCTATATCACGCAATTCAATTACAATACTATCGGAGAACAGCGTGGCGCAGCTATTGGAAATATAAATTTTCAATGTTTCATGCCCTTCTGGGACAAGATCTGCAATGGCCGTGATCGGAATGATGACAACTGAATCGTTGGCAGGGATGGTAGCTGTTGCAGGGATTGTTGCTACGTCAACACCATTAACTGCAGTTCCTGCAAACAGAAGATTAAGTGTCTGCGCATAAGACTTTTTCTGGCTGCGGGTAACGTGTATGGCGCCGGAAACACATCCTTCAGCGAGGTAAGGAAGATTAAATTCATTAAGCGGGTTATGACTGTCTATCTTCAGCGGATCCGATCTTAAACTTCCAGCTTCGAGGAAAACACCGCTATCAAATAATGCATCTCCCACATCCATGATCACCATTTTAAGATGATAAGTCTGGCAGGGCTGCACTTCGCTTATAGCGGTCAGGACAGTTGTGTGCCCATCGTGGGTAAAGTACAGGTTGCTTTGATTATCGACATAATAGCTTGTGTTGTTAGGGCACAAGGGATCGACGAGATCCTTTACATTATTTACATTAAAAATTGAAACCGGTGTTGTAGTGCCGGGAATAAGTGCAATATTTTTAAGACCCGTTATCCCCGGCCCTGAAATAAAAAAAGCAAATGCATCATTGAAATCGCAGACATAAGCCGGGGTATATTCCTCTGAGCTAAAAACATAATTGAAACGGATCGTATCGCCTATCGGAACAAAGTCAAATTCAAGAATGCAGGCATCTCTTGTATTGCTGAGCGGGACATTAATGGCACTGGCAAGATCTGCATCACCGGGCAGGTTGGCTGAATTGCTGGCATTAACAGAAGAGGCGGGAGAAATGCCATTACCATCAAGTCCTCTTAAGGTTCCGGAAGTTTTGGCCCTTCCACTGGTCAGCACTATGCCGCTGTCTATACCTATCTGTGTATTTCCCTGGTTAACGAAAAAGCCTTTTGCATTAAGGCCGCCTGTCAGTACAGCATTAGTGATTGTTACTCCTTCACCCGCAATCTTCTGGGCTAAAGCTGCAGCGGTATTACTTGGCGTGACCTGTAATTGACCATAAGCGGTATTACCCAAAAAAAGAAATAATGTAACGACTGTGGTTAGCAGTGGTAATGGTTTCATTCGAAAAAGTTGTCAGAGTAGATGGCCGCCCAAAGGAGTGCAATAAAGATAGGTAAACAGGGTGAAAAATGCCAGAGCTTACCTTCAGTAATATTACTTGCTGCCGGCCTTATTTACCTTTTGCCGGCAACCCTCCCTGCCTTATCTTTGCCTCCCGAAATTTTCGGGTTAAAAAATTCAATTATTATGGCAAATACAGCCGACATAAGCCGTGGACTGATCCTGAATCTGGATGGAAGTTTATATACCGTAGTGGAGTTTGGTGAAAACAAAACAGCCCGTGCCGCAGCAAAAGTTTGGGCCAAGCTGAAAGGAGTTGATAATAACCGCTCTATTGAAAAGACCTGGAACTCCGGTGATACTATTTATCCTGTAAGAGTAGAAAAGCGGACCTACCAGTTCTTATATAAGGATGACAGCGGTTTCAACTTTATGGATACAGGCACTTTTGAACAAATAGCCCTGCAAGAAAACGCTATAGATGCGCCTCAATACCTGAAAGAAGGCCAGGAAGTAGGTGTGTTGATCAATACAGAAAATGACCAGATACTTGCAGCGGAGCTCCCTGATAAGATTGTTCTGCAGGTAACTTATACAGAGCCCGGCCTTAGAGGTGATACAGCTACCCGCACTTTAAAGCCCGCAACACTTGAAACAGGCGCCACACTTGGGGTTCCTCTATTTGTAAATGAAGGAGAACTGATACGTGTCAATACCAAGACCGGTGAATATGTAGAAAGAGTGAAAGAATAACCATCTGTTTTTATCAAAAATGGCCGGAAATCACCCGATTTCAGGCCATTTTGCAATGATTTTGATCCATTTTTGGTCAAAAGCAAGAAAAAATAAGAGAAATAGTGATTTTGATTTCCCTATCTTAGCCTCCCCTTACCTCTAACAAAAAAATTGCCTGTTAAATTGAAAAACATGGACTTCAAACAAATCCAGGAGTTGATCAAAATGGTCAACAAATCAAATATTGGCGAGCTGACAATTGAACAAAAGGATTTCCGGGTAACTATCAAACAGAAAGAAGAACACGTTACACAGGTCGTATCTTCTCCTCTACAGTCAGCCCCTGTATATGCAGCCGCTCCCCAGCCTGCCAGTGTTCAGCAATCTGCTGCCGGCAGCGCCCCGGATTCGGAAAAATCTAAAGCAGCTGAAACCGCTTCCTCTAATCTTATTACCATTAAGAGCCCGATGATCGGCACCTTTTACCGCCGGTCTTCTCCGGATAAACCCAATTTAGTAGAGGTAGGTGATGAAGTAGCTTCTGGCAAAGTGGTTTGCATTATCGAAGCGATGAAACTCTTCAATGAAATTGAAAGCGAAGTAAAAGGCAAGATCGTGAAGGTATTGGTGGAAGATGCTTCACCTGTTGAGTATGATCAGCCCTTGTTCCTCGTAGAGCCTGCTTAATAAATTTGCAAATTGGCACATTAGCACATTGATTCTATGTTTAAGAAAATACTGATTGCAAACCGTGGTGAAATTGCCCTTCGTGTGATAAGGACCTGCCGTGAGATGGGAATAAAAACGGTGGCAGTTTATTCTACGGCTGACCGCGACAGCTTGCATGTAAAATTTGCCGATGAAGCTGTTTGTATTGGCAAGCCGCAAAGCAGCGACTCTTACCTGAATATTCCCCATATTATGTCTGCAGTGGAGATCACCAATGCAGATGCCATACATCCCGGTTATGGTTTCCTGGCAGAAAATGCAAGGTTTGCCAAGATCTGTAATGATCATGAGATAAAGTTTATCGGGCCGACAGCAGATATGATCAATGGCATGGGCGATAAGATCACCGCAAAGGACACGATGATAAAAGCCGGTGTGCCGGTGGTACCCGGTGGTGAAGGTTTATTACAAAGTATTGAAGAAGCCAAATCATTGGCCCGTGATATGGGCTATCCTGTTATTATTAAAGCAACAGCTGGTGGTGGTGGCAAGGGCATGCGCATTGTATGGGAAGATGGTGAAATGGAGAAAGCCTATACTACTGCTAAAGCAGAAGCGGCTGCTTCATTTAAAAATGATGGCATCTACATGGAAAAATTTGTAGAAGAGCCAAGACATATCGAGATACAGGTGGCCGGTGACCAGTATGGAAATGTTTGTCACCTTAGTGAAAGAGATTGTTCCATTCAACGCCGTCATCAGAAATTAGTAGAAGAATCGCCTTCCCCGTTCATGACCGATGAACTTCGTTTTAAAATGGGGGAAGCAGCCAAGAAAGCGGCGGCGGCTATCAACTATGAAAGTGTAGGGACGGTCGAGTTCCTCGTGGATAAGCACCGCAATTTCTATTTCATGGAAATGAATACCCGTATCCAGGTAGAGCATTGTGTGACAGAAGAAGTGATCAACTTTGACCTGATCAAAGAGCAGATCAAGATCGCAATGGGAGAAAGGATATCCGGGGAAGATTATATACCCCAAATGCATTCCATCGAATGCCGTATCAATGCAGAAGACCCCTACAATGATTTTCGTCCCTCACCAGGAAGGATCACTGTATTACACCAACCCGGTGGGCATGGGGTAAGGGTCGACAGTCATGCATATGCAGGTTATGTCATTCCGCCTTATTATGATTCGATGATCGGTAAGCTGATCACGGTAGCCCGCACAAGACATGAAGCAATTGACACCATGTACCGTGCTTTGAGTGAATATGTGATAGAAGGAGTGAAGACCACTATTCCTTTTCACCTGCAACTGATGAAAGATGAACGTTTCCTCAGCGGTGATTTTAATACAAAGTTCCTCGAAGGGTTTACGCTGAGATAATAAATGCTTTTAAATAATTATCCCGGTTGTAACAGCCGGGATTTTTTATTTTCGCCAAACAAAACCTGCAAATGAAAAAATTAGCGGTTCTTTTATGTTTTTTTCTCTTCTGCACCCTGGTGGCTTCATCACAGTCTTCACGCAAGCTTCATGAGAAAGCTATCCTCGCTGATGCACATAACGATGTGATCTCTGAGCTAATGCTTGATGGAATTGATATATCAAACCGTTTAACAAAAGGACATAGTGATTTAGTAAGATGGAAAGAAGGAGGTGTGGATGTACAGTTCTTTTCTGTATGGACAGGTGAAAAGGCAAGGAATAAGGAAGGTTTTTATAAAGATGCGTTACAGGAAATAGATTCACTCGGTATCCTTCTTCTCAAAAACCCCGGCCGGATGACGCTGGCCAGGAAATATAAAGAAGTGAAAAAGGGTCTGCGCCATGATAAATTGGTAGCGCTGATCGGTGTGGAAGGCGGGCACATGATAGAAGATGACCTGGATAAACTACAGGAATTATATAAGCTGGGAATGCGGTATATGACACTGACCTGGAATAATAGTACCAGTTGGGCCACGAGTGCTATGGATGAAACAGCCCCCTCTAAATCTCCCCCGGGGGGGGAGACTTCACAAGATTCTCTTAAGAGGAAAGGGCTGACTGATTTTGGAAAACAAGTGGTCCGCAAAATGAATGAGCTTGGTGTTATCGTTGATCTTTCCCATACAGGCGAGCAAACTTTTTATGATGCCATTGCTACTACCACAAAACCTGTTATGCTTTCTCATAGTTCTGTCTGGAGTATCTGTCCGGTTTTTCGCAATGTAAAAGATGAACAGATAAAAGCGTTGGCAAAGAATGGCGGGGTTATCTGTATCAATTTTTATTCAGGATTTATCAGCCGGGGTTATGATGAGCGGTCTGATTACCTGACCGGCCCTGGCAGAAAGCCGATCCAGGATTCTTTAGCGCTTATTTATACAGATACAACTGTTGCCAGGCAAGAGTGGAGAAAATACTACAGGGCTGAAATGAAAAAATTTCAACCGACGCTGGGGCAGCTAGTGGATCATATTGATCATATCGTAAAGCTGGTGGGAGATGATTATGTGGGTCTAGGTTCCGATTACGATGGCGTAAGTTCGCTCCCGGTTGGTTTAGA
>DATDIX010000013.1:0-8087 GCA_036520835.1 Chitinophagaceae bacterium
GTTTTTTGGTTCTAAGGAATGGCTGAGATATTCTCGCATCCGTATCACCATATTCTCCATCTTGTCGTTATCGGGCCTGATAGCCCAGACAATATCACTCATATTCTGCTGTATTTGCCCCGATTGATCAATCACCTTGTCAAGCAGTGACAATGCTTTCTGCTGATCGCTTTCCATGCTGATCTGTGAAACTTTTGAAAGTATGTGAATGCTGGTCAATGTTGAACCGATCTCGTCGTGCAGGTCGCTTGCTATCACCTGGCGGACCTCAAAAAGCTCTTTCATTTTTTGGATGCGGTAACGATACAACGCATAAAGCCCCGCTCCAACAACAAGTATAACCAATATAATAAACCAGCCACGCTGCCAGAACGGAGGCAGGATGCTGAATGAATACTCAGCCTGGTTGGTGCTCCATTCCTTATTTGCATTTAATGCTTTTACCTGGAAGATATATTTTCCGGGATTCAGCGAAGAGAAATTAACAGACTCCAGCGTTGAAGCAGCCGACCAGTCTTCATTCCCGTTCTTCACCAAACGATAACTGTACTGCATCGCTTTCTCATTGAAATAGGAATTGGTGGAGAATTCAAAAATGAAATCATTCTCTTTGTAAGAAAACTCTGATCCTGCTTTTTTAATACCGGGAGTTCTGAAATTAACATATGCATTGAAAGGATAGGAGGGAATTTTTTTTGCCGCATCAAAGTATACGATCCCGGGATGAGTGACCACCCAGACCCTGTCACGTGAATCATCGAAAACTACAACGGAACTTGTATTGATGCTGCGCAGCCTGCCCTCATTGATCACCTCCCAGCTATCATTACTCAACTTTTTGATGTTATTTAACCCCATTGCTGTGGACACCCAGACCCTTCCATCCATGGAAGGCGCAATTGACCAGACACTTTTGCTACTCATTCCCTGCTCTGGTCCGAAATGAGTGATGGAGGAGACCTTATCCTTTTCAACACTAAGATAAAACAGGCCATTATACCTTGTGCCTACCACGATATTTCCTTGCGCATCTTCTTCCAACGCCCGGACCAGGTTCAGCGCAGACATGTTCTCCGGAGCTTTTACTGTCTCTATTTTTTCAACTATTAATTGCTCCTTGTCGTATTGAATAGAATAATGCTGCACCGGTCCACCATACTCTCCAAGCCAGATATGATTTCTTCGGTCAATAGCTATTTCCCTGAAGTAAATGGGGTCTGAGATCAGCCCGAGCAAGCTGTTATGATACCAGGCATATAGTCCTTCATTTGTACCAATGAACAGTGTACCGCGGCTGTCTGTCTTTAATTCGCTGCTCCTGCGGGGAATCCGTGTCAATTTCTGATCATTCACTACCTGTTTGCTTTTTTCATCGAAGCTTGCCCGAAACAAGATGGAATCTTTAACGTAATAGATCTGCTTATCCTTTGCGAGGAAGCTATTACAATTAAAAGGTTTTCCGTGATGCATTAACGTCCACATCCTGTTTTCGGCATACACATTGAAGCCATCATCGGTGGAAAGGAAAATATATTCGCCGTCCCTATACACATTGTTGATGTGATTCAGGATAAGCCCCTCATTCCGGGTGAACCGCTCCCAGAGTATTGAATTGATCTTGCAGATGCCGGTGCTGAATATGATCCACAGGTTGTCTTCCCTGTCAATCATCAGATCCTGGAATATAAGGCTGGGCAGGCCCTGGGTTTCTGTGTAAGAAGTTATTTCAAGAGATGCTGAAATACGAACTAATCGCTTTGATTGTTCTCTTACCCAGATATTCTTCTGCCTGTCAATCACGAATTGACCAAGGCTGAGATTTTCTCCTGGCATTGAGAAATACAAGTCTGACGACACTTCAAATTTCCCGTTGGAGTTGGTGATTTTCTTTAGCTGGTAAAACTCTTTTCGATTCATTAACAGGAAAATATTGTCTTCGGTATCGCGGCGCATACCCGTAATACCCAGGGGAACAAGTGAGAGGCTTTTCTTATTCAGATCAAAAATGACCAAATGGCCACGGTTGCTATAGGATAATAAAATTGAATCGTTATAAGCTATGAGTGTGGCATCAACCCCCATCGTCAATGCGGTGTCCCGGCAAATCAATGTTGCGCTGTCCTGTTCAAAAAGATACAATCCACTATTTTCCAGCAAATAATTTTTACCGCGATGAAATGTATGTTCCTGTAACTTAAATGATGGGGCGAGACTGGTGACAGGCACCAACGAATCTCCTGCTATTTTAAGGGTCATGGGATAACTGCGGACCCAGATCTCTTCATTCACTTCCAAAAGACCAAATACATAATCCAGTTTTGCATTTTTCGCGGGAGCAAAGGTTTTGAAGCGGTGACCATCGTAACGAATCACATCATACCCGCTCAGGAACCAGATCGATCCTTTCTTATCCTGGAAGATGCCGGAACCCCCAACTAATTGATTGCCCTCATAAGATGAATATAGTGTAACAGGTAATTGCTGCGATTTAAGATTGGCGAATGCCAGCAATAGTATCAATATGCAGGGAAAGCGAAAATGCATTTCATAAGCAGTTTGAATGAGGCACCAAAAGATACAAAAATTAACCTGCTTTCCAGTCGATATCCTGCTCAGCATACACGAATGACCAGACATCTTCAATGAAGTATATCTTCATTCCAATTATTATGTTGTATTAATCTGAGAGCAGGATTATGCGAAAAACACTTGTAAAAGGAGAAGTCCATCAACACAGAAGCCCCGAAAATCTCATGGCTTCTGCGGACCGGACGGGACACCATCCGTGCCGATGAATATATCGAATCAACTTACTATAGACCTGGAATATCCCTGTTCACCAAAACAGTTCACCATTCGGGATTCGTAGTTTTTTGTCCCTTACTCAACCCTTTTGCTTACTCCCCATTATATGAGGTCAGCCTGTGTCCACTGAATGATTAAGCGGGGTCAACAACAGCTTTTGAGTGGGATAGGCGAAATCAATATGTTCTTTCTCAAACCTTTCATACAAGCTAAGGCAAAAAGCCTGCTGGCTGTCCATATACTGCAGATAATCTGCAGTAAGTATATAATAAACAATTTCGAAATTCAGGCAGAAATCCCCGAATCCTGAAAAATGCGTTCTGTCAAAAACTACCTGTTCCTGTGACCCGATAATTTCACGTACAATCGCTGGAATTTTTTTCAATTTGTCAGTGCTGGTCTCGTATGTCACCCCGATCGTCAGCAACACTCTTCTCTTCTCCATCCGCTTGTAATTTTGCACCCTGGAGTTAGTAAGATCAGTATTTGACATAATCAATTGCTCACCTCCAAGCGTCCGAAGCCGGGTGGTCTTGATACCAATGTATTCGACGATCCCCGATTTATCTCCGACCACAATATAATCGCCAGCCTCAAAAGGCTTATCGAAAAAAATGACAAGGTAGCTGAACAGATCGGCCAATACGGCCTGTGCTGCCAGTGCGATCGCAATTCCACCAATTCCAAGACCGGTAACAATAGTTGTGATATTGTATCCCAGGTTATCCAAAAGGAATACGATTCCTGCAATCCAAAGCATAATCTTGATGATAAGCAAAATTCCTTTTGCCTGTTTTACCTGATCCCCGCCCTGCCTTGTGAATCGTTGAAATATATACGAGAATAAGTCGGAAATTCCCCGAATAATGTAAAACACCACAATGACCATAAACACAGCATGAACTATTTTGACAATGCCTTGTGGTAGTTCAAGATACCTGATTCCGGTATATATAGCTACAAAATAAAGTAAAGGCATCACTCCCCGCTGCAGCAATCTCACTAAAAAGTCATCCACGGTGGAGTTTGTTCTCTCTGCAATCCGTTTCACTTTTTTCAGCACCACAGCCTGAAGTATTCTGGCTAATGCCACGGCAAATAATGTTATCGCCATTGCAGTTAACCACACTTTTAAAGTATTACCCCAAAAAGTATCATCCCAGATTGAACCCATTTGCTTCCCGTTGATAATTAGTGATTCTCAAACGCAAAGGTCGATCTGGATGATTACTGCTGGGTTAATGTCAAATTAGAGTTACATTAATGAGCAGCGGGGAGAATAATTGAAAAGGTGGAACCCTGTCCCGGGGTTGAGCTAACAGTTATTGTACCTTTATGCAATTTGATAATGCGGCTGGCAAGCGAAAGTCCCAGTCCAAATCCCCCGATGCCATTGGCCTCTCCAATCCGGTAAAATGGCTGGAAAATATGATCCAGTTCCTTTTGATCGATTCCAATACCTTTATCAATAACCTCGATGATAAATTCTTTATCTTTCAGTTTTAGCAAAACCCTGGCCGTGTGATCATCGGAATATTTGCAGGCATTTGCAACAACGTTATTGATAGCAGCAAATAAAAGTTCTTCGTTTCCAAGCACCAATAAGGTATTTTCATTATCAGGAAGATCGTTAAAAAGCAGGGAAACAACGTTACGATTATCTTTTTTCCTCATTTCAGCAGGCAGCCTCATTAATACTTCGTCAATCCTGACCAGGTCAATATTCAATCCTCCCGGATTGCCGGAAGCAGTCGCGAATTTTAGCAGGGTCTGCACAAGGCTGCTCATATGATGTACATCCTTTAAGACAACCTGGATAATATGGCGGTATTCCTCTTCATTTCGGTGTCGTTGAAGTGAAATTTCAAGCTGGCTGGAAATCAGGGTTAGGGGTGTCGAAAGTTCGTGTGAGGCATTGGAAATAAACCTTCGTTGCAATTCAAAACTTTCCTTCAGCCGGTCAAGTAGCTCGTTCAAAGTTGTTGCGAGATAATGCCATTCGTCGATATTCCGGCTTGTCTTTATACGACGATCGAGACTGTGGGCAGAAATATCCTTGACTTCGCTTGCAATCCTGCTGACCGGTTTGAGTAATTGCCTGGAAAATATATACCCCCCGGCAAAAGAAAACAGGGTTCCCCCGATAAAGCAAAGCGCAAGTATGCTTTTCAGGTGTTTTAGCCTATTCTTTCCATCTGCATCTTCAGCTGCGCAAAAGACTACTAATTTGTCCCTGCTTTCCCTATTATGAAAAGCCACCACATCCCTGGGCCCTTCAGAATAATACAGCATTCCATTATCGATCGTTTTTTGAAAAAGATCCTGCCTGATATGAAGAGTATCACCGGCAATTTCACTATAATAATATACTGGATCTTTGTTTAGATGATATGCCTGGACTGTTTTTCTTTTTAATGCCAGGGTGGTGGAGGAGTCGATCCTGCGTATTAATTGCTGATCAAATATTTCCGATTGCTTCAACAGTCTTGCTGTGGTAATTGCCCGGTTAGTTAACCTTTTTTTGATTGTCTCTATCCGCTCAGCAGAAGAGAAATAGTAAATCCCCCCGCATACGATCGCCCAGATGATCATTACCACAAATGTGAAAAGTAAAGTGATTCTTAACCGTACTGACATACCTAACTGTTTTCCTTCAGGACATAACCCATTCCCACCTGCGTATGAATTAGCTTTTCCGGGAAAGGTTTGTCTATTTTATTTCGAACATAATTAATATATACATCGATAATATTCGTATTAGTATCAAAATCAATATCCCAGACATTGATAGCAATATCTGCACGTGATACCACTCTGTTTTTATTCCTCAACAGATATTCAAGCAATTGAAATTCCTTTGCTGTCAATAAAATTACCTGGCCGTCTCTTGTTACTGCCTTGGTATCAAGATTCATTTCCAGGTCGGCCGCATGGAGCATATTTCCTGTGGGAAGCAAGGGATCGGCACTTCTTCGCAAAAGCACCCTTATTTTCATGGTTAATTCCCTGAACTCGAACGGCTTTATGATATAATCATCTGCTCCGGCGTCATAGCCTTCTATCTTATCATCAATGGTGTTCAGGGATGTCAGCATAATAACCGGTACATTTTTGTTTCCTGCGCGGATATGCTTGCATAGATCATACCCATTCATTCCGGGAAGATTGATGTCTAAAATTACCAGGTCAAAAGGTTGATTTTGGAAAAGCCGGAACCCTATGTTTCCATCATAAGCGACCATCACCTCGTATCCATTTTCCGTCAATCCAAAACGAAGAGTATCGGCAATCCGGTGTTCATCCTCTACTAATAATATGCGTGCATTTTCCATGGTTTAACTAAGATAAACAACTTACAGGATAAAGGCAGCGCTACCCGGTCGTGCCTTTGCTGCCTGTTTAATCTCTTTCTAATCTGTGGTTAATCATAAACTAAATACTGCAGGCTATCTTTATTCTACTATGATCGGGCAAATTAAAAACATATTGGTACCGGTGGATTTTTCAGAAAATACCGATGTTGCAATATCCAAAGCGCTGGAATTTTGCCAGGAGGAAAATGACTCGACGATTCATCTTTATCATATACAACGGATAGTGCTTGGCGGTTTTTCCTACATTATTTCCAGTGTTGTTGCCGGCTATACCCGACAGCAGGTCAATTCAGATATAAAAAAAGCAACTATCAAACTGGAGAATTTAAAAAAATCCATTGAGAAAGACAGAAAGAACATTAAGATACTATGCTGGGTAAGCTTTGGTGACCCTGTCCAGGAAAGCATTATCAAAAAAGCCAGGGAATTGTCAGCCGATCTCATTATTATAGGGAAGCATTCTCATCATACCCTGCTACCATTTCTGAATACTGTTGTACCCAGCAAACTTGCAGCCGCAACACATACTCCCGTCCTAACCGCTAAACCCGGTTCACTTCACCATGAAATAAAAACAGTTGTCATACCGGTTGGTAATCAATTCCCCGAAACTAAACTCGAAATGATCAGGGCTTTCCGCAGCAAATCACGACCACATATCAGGTTTGTGATTTTTCCGGGTGATGGTACCGGAACTTCAGATCCGAGACAGTTACTCATACATACCTTCCGCACTTTCAAAAGCCGATTTTCCAACCCTGTAGATTATGATATTCTTGACAGCGGCAACAAAGCCAGGGCGCTTCTAAAGTACTGTAACAAAGTAGGAGCAGACGTGCTGATCGTGTACCACGGATCAGAAACCCGGGTTGGCAACTGGGTCAACAGTCATATATCCGATCTCGTTCCTGCTGAATCAAAAACTCAAATACTATCCGTCACACCAGCCTGATTTATTCATCTTAAACAATGATCATACATGAAGATACTATCCACCTTAATTTTCTCAATACTCCTTTCCACTCAAATGCATGCTCAAACATTGGACAAAAGCCGCGAAGAGTTCTATTACCAACGCTATCAGAGTGCAGAAGTAACCCTTCATAATATACTGAAGATCGATCCGAACAATGCAGAAGCATGGGCCATGTTAATGAGAACATATATCCAGGAAGGGAAAAATAAGGAAGCATCAGATTCCTTCTCCTTAATTCCGGAACCTGTAAAGCAGCAGCCTTATTTTCATATTGCTGCAGGAGCATTGCTGTTGTCGGATAATAACGCTGCAGCCTCAAAAGGTCATTTCGAACAAGCAATCGAAATCACCAAAAGTAAAAATATTGCATTACTGGCCGACATCGCTGAGATCAATATCGAATCACAGAATGGAGATTATATATATGCAATAGCCCTGTTAGACAAGGCCATCAAAAAGAATAAAAAAAACTCTTCCTTATACTCCGCCAAAGGACGGGCTTACCGGAAACTACATAATGGAACAGAGGCCTATAAAGCCTTCATGCGTTCAATTGAAATAAACAGACATGAGACAATTGCCTATTATGAACTCGGGAAGCTGTTTCTTTCCCAAAAAAATAAAGAATTATATACGGAGTATTTCACAAAGGCCATTGAATCAGATCCCGGGTTTGGGCCTGCATATTACGCCCTGTATAACCATTTCCTGTATTCGGATCCGTCAAAAGCCAGGGATTTCTTCCTTCAATATTTAAGCAATTCAGATCGTTCGTTGCAGCAGGCTTATTCCTATACAGATCTATTGTACCTCACCAATAACTATGATTCCGCAATTCTGAGGGCTCAACAGTTAATACGTGATGAGGGTGACAAACTACAACCACGTATTTACAAACTAATCAGTTATTCGTACCAGGAAAAGAAGGACAC
>DATDIX010000014.1:0-4311 GCA_036520835.1 Chitinophagaceae bacterium
GCGGAGAAGTGGAAGCCACTATTCCTGACCAGACGCAATTTTTAGGAGAGTAAAATAATTTGATAATTAGCCAATGTGCTGATTTGCTAATGAACAATAACGGACTTAATCAGCACATCAGCATATTAGCACATCAGCACATTAATACTATGAATCATTTTGAACCGCCTATCCACTGGAACGATCATGAAGATATCGCCCTGAAACTCTATGAACGTTTTGGGGATGAATTCAACGAAGGCAAGATCTACCGCATCCGATTTACCGATCTGCTCGAATGGATATTACAGATCCCGGGATTTGCCGGCAAACGGGAAGAAAGCAACGAAGGACACCTGGAAATGATCCAGAGTGCATGGGTGTATGAATGGAGGGATAATCAGAAATAAATTTGCCGATGTGCTGATTGGGAGATGAGCATAAAACATCTTCATTTCCAAATCAAGTCATTTCCAAATCTCCAAATCAATGAATACTGATCCGCTTTTCAAACAGATCACCACTTTCATCTTCGATGTTGATGGCGTACTTACCGATGGCATGGTGCTGGTATTGGAGAATGGATTGCAGGCAAGAAGAATGAGTATTAAAGATGGTTTTGCCTTACAACTGGCCGTAAAGAGTAATTATCGTGTGATCGTTGTTTCCGGCGCTGGTCCCTCACCTGTGGTCGACCGTTTGAACAAACTTGGTATTACCGGTATACACATGCCTGTTTTAGATAAGAAAGCATTTATTGAAGAATATATTCAGCAGAACAAATTAAAGAAGGAAGAAGTGCTGTTCATGGGAGATGACCTGCCTGATCTGCCCGCTATGTCTGTAATTGGCTTATCATCCTGCCCGGCGGATGCCGCCACAGAAATAAAAGAGACAGTTCAGTACGTTTCAGTTTACAATGGCGGTTATGGTTGCGTAAGGGACGTGATAGAAAAAGTTTTAAAACTGAATGGTCACTGGAAATTTCACCCGGATGTAGCTTCCCGTTGATTATTACAACCGGGTGTTCCCGCTCTGTCAATTTATTTTTATCTTTCACAAATTTTACTCATGAGATTGATAGCAGCTTTTTTTCGCCTGGTACGCCTGCCCAATCTCTTTTTTATTGCATTAACGCAAACGCTTTTCCAGTTCTGCATCTATATTCCGCTTTACCGGGAAGCCCTGACGGAAAAAGATATTTATCAATTTGCATTCCTGGTATTGGCCTCTTTATTTATTGCTGCTGCCGGCTATGCCATCAACGATTACTTTGATATCAATATTGATGAAGTGAATAAGCCACAAAAAATGGTGGTGGACAAGATCATTCACCGCCGCTGGGCCATTGCCTGGCATTTCATGCTGAGTGGCGGTGGCATTATTCTTACAGCATTGGCAGTACCTATCCTTCAAAAATGGTATCTCATCCTGGCCAATATTTTTTGTGTGGCACTTTTATGGCTCTATTCCACCAAATTCAAAAAAACCCTGCTGATCGGGAATATCGTCATCTCCATGCTTACCGCCTGGACCATCCTGGTCATTTTCTTTTCCAAGCTATCTTTAGATAATGCCATTTCACCAGACAGCCATAACCAGGTAAAATTCTTCCGCTTTGCTTTTCTTTATGCCGGGTTCGCTTTTATCACTTCGCTGATACGTGAAGCGATCAAAGACATGGAAGACATCAAAGGCGATGAAAAATATGGGGGCCGTACCATGCCCATTGTCTGGGGCATCAATGCCACCAAAGTATATATTGCTGTATGGATGATCGTATTGATCGTGATGCTGCTCGTCATCCAGGTATATACCCTGCAGTTCCAGTGGTGGTGGTTGGTTTCTTATTCCGTTATACTGATCATTATCCCGTTGATCCTGGTTTTTAAAAAATTGTTCAATGCATCATCCACTGAAGAGTATCACCAGCTAAGCGGCCTTATCAAACTGGTGATGCTGGCTGGTATCCTTTCCATGATCTTTTTCTATTTCTATTTATGATGAATAAAATTATCCTGGCCTCACAGTCGCCAAGACGCAAGCAACTACTGGAATGGGCTGAAGTGCCATTTGAAGTAGTGATACAGAACACAGACGAAAGATTTCCGCCCGGACTATCGCCTGCTGAAGTAGCTGTGCATATTGCCCGGAACAAGGCCCTGGCTGTACAACAACAAAGAGAACAGAATGAAATAATACTGGCGGCTGATACAATAGTTGTTTTGGGTGAATCAATAATCGGTAAGCCCGTGCACAGGGAAGAAGCAGTGAGCATATTGTTGGCATTGTCCGGTGAAAAACACCTGGTGATCACGGGAGTTGTGATAAGAAAAGGAGAGAAGGAAGTTGCATTTGCTGATATTACTGAGGTAGAATTTCATGACCTGGCAATAGAACAGATCGAATTTTATGTTGACAAATACAAACCTTACGATAAAGCCGGTGCTTATGCGATACAGGAATGGATCGGTGTAGTGGGTATTAAATCAGTGAACGGCGACTTCTATAATGTGATGGGGCTGCCGGTAAGCAGGGTAATGAGGGAGTTAGAAAAGTTCAACGTTTAAAGTTTAAGGTTTTCAGGATTGAAATAGCTTTAAAGGCTCATGGCACTTTTCAGTAAAGTGCCATAACTTTAAACATCAAACCTTAAACCTTCCTCCATGACCGAGCGGTTGCTGCAATTCATTTGGCAGTTCCAATACTTCAACAAAAGCGAACTGGCTGCCGCATCAGGAGAAAATATCCAGGTCATTTTTCCAGGTCAATATAATACCAACCAGGGGCCTGACTTCACCGATGCAAAGATCAAAATAGGAAATACTACCTGGGCAGGCACGGTTGAATTGCACATCCGGACTTCTGACTGGAAGAAACATAATCATCAGCATGATGCAAATTATAATAACGTAATACTACATGCAGTTTGGGAAAATGATAGTAACGCCAATGACATACCTGTTCTTGAACTGAAAGACAGGGTTTCAAAAATACTATTACAGCGGTATGAAGAACTGATGAACTCCGCATCATTTATTCCCTGTGAGAAAAGCATTGATACGGTCCGTGACATTACCTGGAAAAGCTGGAAAGAGCGGTTATTGGCAGAAAGGCTTTTGCGTAAGGCCGCAACAGTTGAAACGTATTTGCAGCAAAACAATTACCATTGGGAAGAAACATTCTGGTGGCTGCTGGCCCGCAATTTCGGGATAAAAGTAAATGCCGATGCTTTTGAAGCAGTGGCACGGTCAATTCCAGTCACTGTTCTCGCCAAACAAAAACAGCAGATACACCAGTTGGAAGCTTTGCTTTTAGGCCAGGCAGGGTTGTTAGAGGAAAAATTTGAAGAAGACTATCCTAAACTTTTACAAAAGGAATATCAGTTCCAGCAAAGTAAACACAAGATCAAACCAGTTCCCGTTCCACTTCTTTTTCTCCGTATGAGGCCGGGAAATTTCCCCACTATCCGTTTGGCGCAACTGGCGATGCTTGTTCATGGATCAGCTCATTTGTTCTCTAAAATTAAAGAGGCTGATTCTGTAAAAGATGTTAAAAGCTGGTTTGATGTTACGGCCAATGACTACTGGCATTATCACTATCGTTTTGACGAATCATCCGCTTTTAAAAAGAAGAAATTGGGTGCAGCAATGATCGATAACATCATCATCAATACCGTTGTACCTGTCTTATTCGCCTATGGCAATTATCACAGCGAACAAAAGTATAAGGACAAGGCCCTCGGATGGCTGGAAGAAACTGCAGCGGAAAATAACTTCATCACGAAAGGTTTTCAGCAGATAAAGATTGAAAATAATAGTGCATATGATTCACAGGCATTGATCGAATTGAAGAATGAATATTGCAATAAAAAGAAATGCCTTGATTGCTCAGTGGGCAATTATTTATTGAAAAATGAATGAGTGTTGAAAGCACTTATTTTGACCCTCCGTCCACCAGCACAATGAATACTCGCTTACAAACCAGGGTTAATAAAATCCAACTATAAATACCGAATCAACTTTCAACTCCCCTTTTGCTTCGCTTTACTCGCAATGACGGGGTTGGGGGTATTCCAGCTTCCCCAATTAACCTTTACTTCAATATCAGGATGGATGCTTTTCATCACCGGGCAGGTATCGCCGGTGTATTTCAGGATGGCTTTTGTTTTTTCATCAATATCCTTTAAAGCAGCCGGTATATGAAATGTTAATTCTATCCCGCCCACCCGTCGAGGATCGGCTTTCATTATTTTCAATACTTCCACTTTTATATCGTCCAGGTCAAAACCCATGGTCCTTGCTTTGATACCCATCACGGTCAGCATACAGG
>DATDIX010000015.1:0-6307 GCA_036520835.1 Chitinophagaceae bacterium
ATTTACAATCAGAAGCGCTCCGTTATATTTTCCCGGCTGACCTGGTATGGATGTATGGCATACAGGATAAAGAAAGGGTAAGAAAATATTTGCAGTCCTCCGCTAACCTGCAATTCTGGGAAGTGTACAGTTTCCCTGATATCATCCAGCAGGTAGGCAAAGCCGACGAAGCTTTCTTTGCCATGATGGGGGGGAAAACTCCGGCAATAGATACTGCCGCAAAAACTATTATTGATACAACAGGTAAAAAATCACCGGATACTTCTATTGCTTCAAAAGATACACTTAAAAAATTGGGCGGCGATGAAGTGGGTAAAACGACCGGAACTGATACCGGTAAAAAACTGGGAGGCGATGAAGTAACAAGCGCAGATAGTAAGAAACACCTTAATAATTATATCTTTTTTTCTATTGATCAGCAGCAAAGACCGGTAAACAATGGAGAGATAGGCAAAGTATTCATAAAAGATACCGGCCTGGTAAGAAGTTATTTACAATCAGAAGCGCTCCGTTATATTTTCCCGGCTGACCTGGTATGGATGTATGGCATACAGGAAAGGAAATCAGAAGTAGTTGCTTTATATGCGATCAAAACGAATGGTAAGGATAAACCGGAATTAGAAGGTGAAGTGATCACGAACGCTGCTATGGACTACAACCAGGTTACCAACCAGCCGGAAGTAAATATGACCATGAACAATGTCGGCCGGGACAGGTGGGCAAAGATGACAACTGCAGCAGCCGGAGACCTGAAAAGAGATGATGATAACAGGTATATAGCTATAGCCCTGGATAATTTGGTTTATTCTGCACCCCGGGTCAATGAGCCTATTGAGGGCGGCAGCTCCAGCATTTCCGGTGGCTTTACTGTAGAAGAAGCACAGGATCTTGCCAAGATATTAAGTGCAGGTAAGCTTTCAGTTCCCGCTAAAATAGTACAGGAACAACAAGTGGGTCCAACGCTTGGAAGCGAAGCGATCAGGGGTGGTATGATGGCCTTCGGTATATCATTCGTTGTCATTTTCCTGCTGATGCTGATCTATTATAATACCAGCGGATGGGTGGCCAATATTGCCTTAATACTGAACCTGCTTTTCACCGTAGGTGTGTTAGCTGGTCTTGGTGCTTCGTTGACAGCTCCCGGTATCGCAGGTCTTGTACTGACCATCGGTATGGCGGTGGACACGAACGTAATTATATATGAACGTATAAAGGAAGAGCTGACGAAAGGAAAAGGATATATTCCGGCCATCAACGAAGGTTATCGCCGTTCTTTGCCTCCCGTATTGGATGGTCACATAACTATTCTTCTGACAGCAATCATTCTTTTCTATTTTGGATTAGGCCCGGTAAAAGGATTTGCGACCACGCAGATACTGGGTATCCTCTTATCATTATTCTGCGGTATCCTTGTCAGCCGCTGGATCAGTGATATTTTCACGAACAAAAAACGCCATCTTGAATACTTCACAGGCGTTTCCCGCCGGGTATTCCAGCATGCGAAATTCAGATTCATTGAATTCCGCAAGATCGCTTATGGGATCTCTTTTGTTGTACTGGCCCTTGGAATTGGTTCATTCTTCAATGGCTTTGATTATGGTGTTGAGTTCGACGGGGGAAGAAGTTATACTGTCCGTTTTGATAAAGCGGTGGATGTAGAAAAAATTCGTGATGAGTTGAAAGTGGCTTTTGAAGGCGAGAACCCTATCATTAAAACAGTAGGTGATAAAGCTACACTGGACATTACTACCGCCTACCTGATTGATACTACCGAGCAAACGATCGGAATGAATGTGGATTCATTGGTTCAGTCCAAATTATTCACAGGGTTGAAAAATCATCTGCCTGCCGGCACTACGTATGAGAGATTTGATGCAGGTTACAAGATCGCTTCCAAAAAGGTATTGCCTACGATCTCTGACGACCTGAAGAAAGGGGCTATCAAGGCAACGATCTTTGCGCTCCTAGTTATCTTCCTGTATATCTTCATCCGTTTCCGCGACTGGAGGTATTCACTGGGAACTATTGTAGCCTTGCTGCATGACGTACTGGTAACATTGATCGTATTCTCGTTTGCCAGGGAGATCGTTCCTTTCCCGCTGGAAATTGACCAGCACTTCATTGCCGCCGTACTGACGGTGATCGGTTTCTCCATGAACGATACGGTGATCGTATTTGACCGTATCCGTGAAGACAGGAAACTATACCCGTCGATGCCATTGCCGGAAGCGATCAACAAAGCGATCAATGAAACATTGAGCCGTACGATCATGACATCACTCACCGTTTTCCTCACGATACTTATCCTGTTCATTTTTGGTGGAGAAGTAACAAGAGGATTTGCATTCGCCATGCTGATCGGCGTTATCACTGGTACTTATTCATCTATCTTTGTAGCTGCCCCGATATTAGTTGACCTGGGCAGAAAAAAGATCAGTGGCGCATCCGCTGTAAGTGCAAAGACAACAGCAACAACAGCAAAGCCGGCAACAGTAAAATCATAATTATAAATAACTTTTTTTCCACGCCTCTCTTGTTTTAAACAAGAGAGGCTTTTTTATGTTCTGCAGGGAGTGGATATGCCAATTTGATTCAGTATATTTAAACAAACCGGTTTGTATCTTCCTGCATGCAGCTTTCATCAGAAAATATTATCCTGGCGGGATCCATCCTGCTTATCGCCAGTTTGCTGGCAAGCAAGACCTCTTTTAAACTCGGTATCCCGACACTGATATTGTTCCTGGGTATCGGCATGCTCGCCGGTTCAGAAGGTATCGGTGGCATTTACTTCAACGACCCCCATCTTACACAATTACTAGGTGTGGTTGCCTTGAACCTGATCTTATTTTCCGGGGGCATGGATACAAAATTAGAAAGTGTAAAACCAGTACTATGGCGGGGCATATCCCTTTCTACGATAGGAGTGCTTCTTACCGCCATAACGATCGGATTTTTTGTTCACTGGATCACTGATTTTACATTACTGGAAGGGCTGCTGCTCGGATCCATTGTTTCTTCTACAGATGCAGCTGCCGTGTTTTCCATTCTTCGTACAAAAAGCATTGGGTTAAAAGGTTCTCTCCGTCCCTTGCTTGAACTGGAAAGCGGCAGTAATGACCCGATGGCCTATGTGCTGACCATCAGTTTTACTTACCTGGTAGCAAACGGGGATGCCAGTATTGCCAAACTGATCTTCAAGTTCTTCCAGGAAATGATCATTGGTGGTTTACTGGGATATATACTTGGCAAAGCGATGACCTTTGTGATCAATAAAGTACAGTTGGAAACAGAAGGACTCTACCCTGTACTCGTCATGGCGCTGATACTTTTTACATTTTCCATTACACATCTGCTTGGCGGCAATGGTTTCCTGGCAGTATATCTTTCTGCCCTGCTGCTTGGCAATAGTAATTTTCTTCACAAAAAAAGTCTGCTCAAGTTTTATGATGGCCAGGCCTGGCTGATGCAGATCCTCATGTTCCTTACACTTGGGTTGCTTGTTTTTCCATCCCAAATCAAACCTATTGCCGGCACAGGGATACTGATTGCCCTTGTGCTGATCTTTATTGCAAGACCGATCGGCGTTTTTATAAGCCTCAGTTTTTTTAAAATGAAGCTGCGGGAAAAACTATTTATTTCATGGGTAGGGCTTCGTGGCGCTGTGCCAATCGTATTTGCCACTTACCCGCTTATAGCCGGCGTGGGTAAGGCAGATGTTATCTTTCACCTGGTCTTTTTCATTTCGGCTTCATCGGTTTTATTGCAAGGTTCCGCATTGCCGGTCGTTGCCCGCTGGCTGAAAGTAACAGTGCCTAAGAAAAAAGCAAAACGAATGACGGCGCTGGATCATGAACTATATGATACCATTCAATCGGAATTTGTGGAGATCTTCCTGCCGGGCAACAGCCAGGCTGTAGGCAAACCGATCGTGAAACTGAACCTGCCAAAACCAACATTGATCGTACTGATAGTAAGAGAAGGAAAATATATTCAGCCCAATGGATCTACTATACTGGAAGAAGGTGACAAGCTATTGGTGCTGGCCAATAATAAAGATATGTTGCACGAAATTTATACCACGCTGGGTGTATAAAAAAGGTGATACTTCTTTTAAGCATCACCTTAACAAATATTGAAGAAGTTATTAAACTGCAAATGAGGTTCCGCAACCACAGGTACTGCTTGCATTCGGGTTTTTAAAAACAAAACCGCGGTTATTCAATCCATCCTGCCAGTCAACCTGCATGCCATATAAATACATTTCATGTGCTTTATTCATAATACATGGGATACCGTCAATTTCAAATGTTTCATCGGAATCCTGTTTATGGTCAAAACCAAGAACATAGGTCATGCCTGAACAGCCGCCACCCTTCACTCCTACTCTTAATGCCTGAGTAGCGTCAAACCCTTCCTCACCCATCAGTTTTTTCACCTGGATAATTGCGCCCTGTGTCAATGTCACCGGTATTGTGCTTGTTATTTCCATATGTCAAAAATACAAAGAAAAGGGGTAAATGACAAGCTGCAGGCAAGCCGTAAGTGTCGAACACAACAAGATTAACATTTCTCAGTTTATACTTCTTACTTTTGACCCTAAATAAGTTACAAATGGATATGACAATGGTATCACTGATCGTTTCTACCCTGGCTTTATTAATAGCATTAGGCACATTTTATTTCTGGAACAGCGAACGCAGAAAACCCAAACCCGATGATTCATCATTCAGCACACGCCCCTTACAGCTACAGGCTTATGAAAGGCTGGTGATGCTGGCTGAACGAATTGCGATCCCTACCCTGGTAAGCCGGGCAAATGTATCAGGCATGGGAGCAAAAGAAATGCAACTGTTATTACTTGAATCAATAAAGCAGGAGTATGAATACAATGCTACACAACAGATATATGTAAGTCCCGTAGCCTGGGGAGCCGTCAAAAACCTGAAAGATCAGAATATGCTTATCATTAACCAGGTAGCTTCTACTTTACCGCCTGAGTCTTCAGGGCTTGATCTTAACCGGCGCCTGATGGAATTTATGATGTCGCAAAAAAAAGGTGAACTGCATACGATCGTACTGGAAGCACTGAATTATGAAGCGAAGAAGTTAATGAGATAAGCTGGTTACTAGATGCTGGATACTGGAGCATCATTTGACCTGAAAAGTTTAAATATGTCGAAAAACAATAAAAGATACACTGACTCTGGTATTGAAATAAAGCCGGTTTACAATAAAGATATACCGGCAACAAGTAACGGGGAACAGGGTAGCATAAACGAAGGGGCCGGTTCATTTCCATTCACTAGGGGCATCCAGCCTGATATGTACCGCGGCAAACTATGGACCATGCGGCAATACGCCGGCTTTTCTACAGCGGAGGAAAGTAATAAGCGTTACCACTATTTATTGTCACAGGGTGTAATGGGTCTCAGCGTGGCTTTCGATCTTCCCACACAGATCGGGTACGACAGTGATCATGCGTTGGCCGAAGGCGAAGTAGGAAAAGTTGGGGTGGCTATTGACAGCATTGATGATATGGAGACTTTATTCAAGGGAATAAAACTGGAAGATGTTTCTACTTCTATGACGATCAATGCAACAGGCTTTATTCTTTTATCCCTATACGTGGCGCTGGCAAAGAAACAAGGCGCAGATCTTAAAAAGATAACCGGCACGATACAAAATGATATACTGAAAGAATATGCTGCAAGGGGAACTTATATCTATCCTCCCAAACCATCCATGCACATCATAACAGATATTTTTGAATGGTGTGCTGCTGAACTCCCTAAATGGAATACGATATCTATTTCCGGCTATCACATCCGGGAAGCAGGTAGTACAGCCGTACAGGAGATCGCTTTTACACTCAGCAATGGGAAAGCTTATGTAAAAGCAGCGTTGGAAAAAGGATTAGATATTAATGTATTTGGCAAACGTCTCTCCTTCTTTTTCAATGCACATAATAACTTGTTTGAAGAAGTAGCGAAGTTCCGTGCCGCCAGGAGAATGTGGGCAAAGATGATGAAGGATCTCGGTGCTACCGATCCGAAAGCGATGATGCTCCGTTTTCATACGCAGACCGGCGGCAGCACATTGACAGCCCAGCAACCGCTTAATAATGTTACAAGGGTTACCATACAAACTTTAGCTGCCGTATTGGGAGGCACGCAATCATTACATACCAACGGGTATGATGAAGCATTGAGTTTGCCAACAGAAGAAGCGGCAAGAATTGCTTTACGAACCCAACAGATAGCTGCTTATGAAAGCGGCATTGCCGATACCGTTGATCCGCTTGGTGGTT
>DATDIX010000016.1:0-2925 GCA_036520835.1 Chitinophagaceae bacterium
TTCACATGATCGGGAACATACTGGCGCAACCAATCCATCAGGTTATCCTCACCGGTAAAGAACTGGTTGTTCTCCTGAGGTAAATAAGCATGGGTGACCGTGCCGCCCCATTCATAAGAACCGCTGTCAGCTATTGTCTCCGCAGTGATGATATTGAAAAAGTTTGTTACGGCTAATGGGTCACGGCTGAGGATGGCGATCTTATCCCCTTTGTTAACGGTAAAGGTTACATCTTTAAAAAGCAAGCGACCGTCAACAGTCTTTGCCAATTTTTCAATATTCAGTATCTGGTTTCCTACTTCACGCAAAGGCTGGAAGATGATACCGGGATATTTTCTGTAGCTCGGCTCTATTTCTTCTATACTTAATTTCTCCAATGCTTTCTTACGGCTGGTAGCCTGTTTACTCTTGGATGCATTGGCGCTGAAGCGGGCAATAAAGTCGATCAATGCCTGTCTCTTTTCTTCCGTCTTCTTATTTTTATCATTTACCTGGCGGGCCATCAGTTGTGATGATTCATACCAGAAAGTATAGTTACCCGTGAATATTTTTATTTTCTGGCGATCCACGTCTGCTACGTGGGTACACACTGCATCTAGGAAGTGACGGTCGTGGCTCACTACCAAAACGATATTCTCATAATCAGCAAGGAAATTCTCTAACCAGCTGATCGTTTCAATATCGAGACCGTTGGTAGGCTCATCCAATAATAAAATATCAGGATTACCAAAGATCGCCTGCGCCAGCAACACCCGTACCTTTAAATTGGAAGGAATATCTTTCATCAGGGTGCTGTGATACTGTTCTTCCACTCCTAGCTCACCCAATAATGTTCCGGCATCACTTTCTGCAGTATAACCACCCAGTTCTCCAAACTCACCTTCCAGTTCACCGGCACGCATACCATCTTCTTCTGTAAAATCAGCCAGCGCATAAATGCTTTCCCTTTCTTTTGCCACTTTCCAGAGACGGGTATGGCCCATCATCACCGTATTCAATACAGTTTGCTCATCGAATTCAAACTGGTTTTGTTTCAGTATCGCCATTCTTTCGCCGGGAGTGATGGTAACAGTTCCCTTATTAGCTTCGATCTCACCGCTTAAGATCTTCAGGAATGTACTTTTGCCGGCCCCGTTGGCGCCGATCACACCATAACAATTCCCTTTGGTGAAATTGAGGTTCACTTCTTCAAACAATACCCGCTTGCCGTAAGCGAGTTTCAGGTCTTTTACACTGATCATTAAATATCCTTTTTTGAGTCGGCAAAGGTACGCCAAAACAGCGTCCCGGCGAAGCCCGGGTAAAAGAAAAATGCCCGGTATACTGGATAAGCGGTTTCAGGAAAGCAGGCAAAAATTCTACTTTCATAGCAGCATTAACGGTTCCCGCCATGAAAAGTATGTTTATCATCGCCATTCTCCTGTTTGCTGTCAGCGGGCATAGCCAATCATCATTTACTATCCACTTTGAATTTGACCGGTCCGGCCTCACAGAAAGGGCCAGGATGGCATTGGATAGTTTCCTGCTGGCGGAAAAAGAAAAGCTGTCTTCCCATATCATTGAATTGAATGGCTATTGTGACCCGGCCGGCACTGATGACTACAATAAATCACTTTCGCAAAAAAGAGTAGCGACTGTAAAGAAATATCTTTTGAAATATGGCATTGAACCCGGCCTCATAGGAACAGCAACCGGGCATGGCGAAAATGATCAGTTGAATGAAAACAAAACAGAAGAAGAACAGCAACTGAACAGGCGGGTGGAGATCAGTTTTTTCAAAGTAGTACTGACAAACCCGCCGGGAAGTGAACAGCTTAATAAATCACTACTGGAAAAAATAGCGGACACAGCCACAAAAGCAGGAACAACTATTGTACTGAAGAATATAAATTTCTATGGCGGCACTCCCTACCCGATTTCTGAATCCTTTGCGACGTTGGATGAATTACTGGAAACGATGCGGGTGAATTATAATCTTGTCATTGAAATACGTGGCCATATCTGCTGTGTGGCGGGCCCCGGCGACAGTGAATACCGGCAAACCGGCAACGGTCTTTCTGAAGAAAGGGCAAGAACGGTGTATGCGCATTTGGTAGGTAACGGCATTGAAGCCAGCCGGGTATCTTATAAAGGCTTCGGTCATTCCTTGCCTATCTATCCTTATCCTGAAAGATCAGAAGAAGAAAGAACAGCAAACCGGAGAGTTGAAATAAAGATCATCAGTAAGTAAAACCAAAGCAAAAAACCTGTTTACAAAAAATATTAATAGTATATAATATCGGATTCCGGAGCAGCCTTAACCTCAGGCTTTGACCCTACCAGGTCTGTGACCCAGTTAATAAATTCCATTACCTGACCCGCTTTATGCCCATCGGGAGTATTAGAATAATCGCAACTTGAGCTAACTTTTATTTTTTGAGATGACTCTGCTGATCTTATTAATAAAGTCTGATAAAGCGTTGGTAAATTCGGGCAATTACCATCAAAGTTTATTTCTTTAGTGTTATTATTCAATTTCAGCGAATGACATTTTTTAAACACCTCCTCCTTTTCCTCCTTGCTTAAATAAAATTTCACTTCCACAGGTTCTTTTGACATAAAGTATACTGTATAAATTCCACTGTCAAGATCATACTTATATGACCAGGCTGACTCAATGGTTATTCCCATTATTTGAACCTTTCTTTCTCCTGTTTCAATTTTTTCCTGTTCCCTTGTCTTTTTTAACGAACAACCCAATAACAATAGCAGCAGAAAGCTTAATGCAAGTACTTTTATTTTTGACAGGAAATACATCAGGATAGCAAAATACTACACCCTAAAACGTCTTACTAAATGAGTCTATTGTGCTTGTCTTAAAGACTATAGCATAAAACGTTCCCTTGATAAATAAAAAAATCCCGCCTTTTGACAAAGACGGGATTC
>DATDIX010000017.1:0-2507 GCA_036520835.1 Chitinophagaceae bacterium
CTTCGTTCAGTTTTCTGAAAGGCAGATAGTATTATTCGATGCACTGGAAGATGCCGCTTTCAGCAATGTTAATGATGTTAATGGCCCGGGTACATTGAAACAGCTTGATGCAATGATGGTGCAGGATGATGATAATGCGGAAAAAAAGCTTGAGGAGAAGTTGAAAGATTTCTCTATCCGTCTGGTACTTACTGCCCACCCCACTCAATTTTATCCCGGCCCGGTACTGGGAATCATCAATGATTTAGCGGAGGCGCTTGGACAAAACGATGCCACCCTGGTAAACATGTATCTCCAGCAATTGGGGCGTACACCATTTTTCAAAAAGCAAAAGCCAACACCTTACGATGAAGCGGTTAGCCTGATCTGGTACCTGGAGAATGTTTTTTATGCGGCTGCCGGCAGAATTTTATCTAATCTAAAAGCACAATTCCCGGATGCAGTTGACAAAAAAAATCCTGTGATCCGAATGGGCTTCTGGCCCGGCGGTGATATGGACGGAAACCCTTTTGTGACCAGCGATACAACAAAACAGGTAGCTGAAGCACTTCGTGGAAGTATTCTTAAATGCTACTATCTTGAAGTGCGCAGGATAAAACGAAGGCTGACTTTTTCCGGTATTGATATTTTGCTGAACGAACTGGAAAATAAATTATACAATAACCTGTTTATTCCCGGCAGTAAAACAAAACTGACCAAAGAAGAAATCCTGGGGACATTAGAACAGATCAAAAAGATAATTATTGAGCAGCATAATGGTTTGTTCCTTCACATGGTGAATAACCTGATCAATAAGATCGAAGTATTCGGGCTACACTTTGCCTCCCTGGATTTACGCCAGGAAAGCACTGTACACAGCAAGCTGCTGGATACTATTGCGGGAAAAACTAATATTCTTCCTGCTGGCTATGCCGCCATGACAAACGTGGAAAAGATCAGGGCGCTTTCCGCTATTGATGGCACTGTATCCCCGGAACTGTTTGAAGACAATGTTCAGCAAAATACACTGAATGCTATTGCTGCCATTAAAGAAATTCAGCAGTATAATGGAACAGAAGGTTGTAACCGGTATATCATCAGCCAGTGCAACAGTGCTTTGAATGCAATGGAAGTGTATGGTTTGTTTTTAATGAGTGGCTGGAAGAAGGAAGAAATGAATATTGATATCATTCCTTTATTCGAAACGGTGGATGATCTGAGGAATGCCAGCGATGTGATGAATACATTGTATAACGACCCTGCCTATAAGAAACACCTGAAACTAAGGGGTAACCGGCAAACGATCATGCTTGGATTTTCAGATGGCACCAAGGATGGCGGATACCTGATGGCCAACTGGAGTATTTACAAAGCCAAGGAGGACCTGACAAAAATATCAAGGCAGAATAATGTAGATGTGGTCTTCTTTGATGGCAGGGGCGGGCCCCCTTCAAGAGGTGGCGGAAAGACACATAAGTTTTACGCATCAATGGGTCATAATATTTCGAATAAGGAAATACAATTGACCATACAGGGGCAAACCGTCAGTTCGAATTTTGGTATTGTAGAAGCTGCCCAGTATAATATTGAGCAATTGCTGAATGCCGGTATTTCTAATGACCTTTTCTCAACTAAGCATTTTACCCTGGATGTTGGAGAAGAGGCTCTGCTGGAAGAACTGGCGGAAGCGGGTTTCCATGCGTATAAAAAATTGAAGGATCATCCTTACTTGCCAGATTATCTTTTACAGGTAAGTCCTCTGCGGTTTTATAGTGAAACGAATATCGGCAGCCGACCTGCCAAACGAGGAGCCACATCAGGCTTGTCGTTAAAGGATCTCAGGGCTATTCCATTTGCAGGCTCCTGGAGCCAGTTGAAGCAAAATGTAACCGGCTATTTTGGTGTTGGGTCTGCTTTGCAGCAAATGGAAAAGGATGGCAAGCTGGCGCAATTCCAAAAACTGTATAAAAACTCCCTGTTCTTTAAGACACTGCTGGATAATTGCGAAATGGCTATGTCGAAGTCTTTTTTCCCGTTAACAGCTTTTTTAAGCAAGCATAAGCAATTTGGGGAGCTATGGCAAATGATCTATAATGAATACGAACTCACCTGCCAGTACCTGACAAAACTCAGCGGACGTGATGAACTCATGGGAGATTACCCGGTTGACCAGCTCTCTATCCAGATGAGGGAGAGGATCGTATTACCATTGCTTACGATCCAGCAATATGGCCTTACCCGGATACGTGAAATGGACGAGCAGCAGATGCAGTCTCCGATGAAATCAGTGTATGAAAAGCTGGTGATGCGATGTTCGTTTGGTATTATAAATGCGGGCAGAAATTCAGCATGAAACAAGTTGAAAATAAAATGCCCCTCATTTGAGGGGCATTTTTTATTCCATGTGAGTGGTAAAACTTACATATTAGAATGAATAAACTGCTGCGAGAATAAATGCGCCGGAACTTTTGGTAAGGTCCCCTGAATTCTTGATGAAGAAATTGTCTTTGGCGTTGTCAAGACGGAAT
>DATDIX010000018.1:0-2651 GCA_036520835.1 Chitinophagaceae bacterium
TGCCTTCGCTTTTACAAATGCTTCAGCCAGTTCAAGGATACTCACTGTTCCGCTGCCATCATCGTCTGCGCCGTAATAAATAGTCGTATCATTTCTTTTACCCACATGGTCATAGTGTGCTGTGATGATAACATATTCATCTTTTTTATCTGTTCCTTCCAGCAGTCCCAATACATTGGAAGGGTAAGCTGTTTTGGTGGTCTTGAAATATCCCAGGTCAATATCAGCTTTGTAGATCTTTGACTCTAATGGCGCTGTTTTCATTTTTTGGATAATTCCTTTTCCATCGGCGCCCATTATTTTTTCTGCCACCGCTTCGGAGATCGTAAATGTTTGCGGGAATAAATTTTCTGCATAACTGTTCAGTTCATAAGCAGCGGTCCTGTTAAAGGTTGTGCGGGGATAATTGCCGTAAACAAACAATACGGCTGCAGCGCCATACTGTTGTGCTTTACCGATCTTGGTAAAAACATTGGCGGGTGAAGCAAAACCAGTCACGGATGGTTTGTAACCGGCCGGCGAGCCATCCAGCAATAAAACGAGTTTGCCTGCTACATTCAGATCTTTATAGGCATTGATCTCTCCATCTACGATACCATACCCGGCAAATACAACTTCAGAGAAGCGCATTTCAGCCGTATGATTGATATTAAGATTGGGCTGAAAGTCTTTGCTCAATTCAAAAGAAACGCCGTTTACTTTTAATTCGGTATTGATCAGGGAATCTTTATAGATCGGGTAGCGCTGGCGATAACTACCGTTATTGCCCGGTACCAGGCCCAATGACCGGAAATGGTTCTCGATGTAATCAGCTGCTTTTTCCAAACCGGGAGAAGGAGTATCCCTTCCTTCCATTTCCTTGCCGGCTACTATGTATAAATGTTTTTTAAGATCTTCTGCCGAAATAGTGGCAGCAAAAAATGGCGGTGTATTTTTCTTCTGCGCTTCAGCAGTAAAAGAGAATACGACGCCTGCGATCAACAATAATTTTTTCATGTGTGCATGTAATTTTTTTAAAAAGAGGTCCTGCTTGTTGCAGGACGGGTTCAAACTTAAATAAAAGTATCCTGAAGTGTTAAAACTTGTGATGAATGGATGAATGCGGGGGGCTAAACGGTGCAGGCGATCTTATCCACCCGGTTACTGTGACGACCACCTTCAAACTCGGTATATATGAATACCTGGAGCATTTTTTCTGCCAGCGGTTCGCTTACAAAACGGGCGGGAATACAGATGATATTGGCATTATTATGCCGGCGCACCAGGCTGGCTATTTCTTCGCCCCAGCAGATGGCGGCCCTGATATGCTGATGTTTATTAGCCGTGATAGCCACCCCGTTTGCCGTGCCGCACAATAAAATACCGAAAGCAAACTCACCGCTTTCTACGGCCGAAGCTACCGGGTGTGCAAAATCAGGATAGTCAACAGACTCCTTTGAACCGGTGCCAAAATCTTTAAAAGGTAAACCTTTGCCTTCCAGGAAAGAGATCAGGCTTTCTTTGTGATCATACCCTGCATGGTCGCTGCCGATGGCCACGGGCTTGCTGAGATCAAAAGGAGAACGCATAAAACGAGTTTAGTGTTATGAATGCAAAGTGCTGGCTAATGCAGGTACAAAGGTAAACAACTCTGTATTCATAAGCCTGAACTATTCTTAGCTCCATTCATTCTTTTCCGCTTCCTGCCGGCGGTTAATACGGGTGGCAATAATGATACTTGCTTCAAACAGAAGGTATAACGGGATAGTAACGATCACCAGGCTGAAGGGGTCGGTAGAAGGCGTAATAATAGCCGCCGCGATAATAATAATAACAAAAGCATGGCGCCGGTACTTTCTCAAAAACTTTCCTGTAACAATACCGATCCTTGCCAGCACACTTACCAGCAGCGGCATTTGAAACAGTACGCCGATGCCCACCGTTGTATAAATAAGATTTTCAATATAATCAGAGAAATTGGGAAGGTTGACTATTAATGGACTAAGGGTATAAGAAAAATAAAAATTGATCATAAAGGGGGTAAGGATATAATAACCGAACAGCACCCCGGTAAAAAATAGTAAGGAGACCCAGAAGATCACCCCTCTTGTTTTTTTCAGCTCCTTGGCCGAGAGGGCCGGTTTCACAAACCGCCAGAACTCCCAGAATATATAGGGAAATGCGGCGATGAACCCACCCACAAAGGCAACTGTAAAAGTAGAAATGAACTGGCCGGTCATCGTATTACTCTGGAACTTTACATCAACACCGGTCAAACAAACTGTATCGCCCAGCCCCAAAGCATGACTGGCATTACAAAGCCATTTATACGTAATAAAATTATTATAGGCAGGAGCAAAAAGAACCTTGTCGACTATTTCTTTGGCATAAATAAAGACCACTACAGCGCCAACCAATATGGCAATAACACAACGGATAATATGCCAGCGAAGCTCTTCGAGATGATCAATGAACGACATCTCGGTATTCTCGTTTTTCTTTCGCTTGTTAAAAAAATCCATTAATGCCATCAGCTGGTATTATAAAGTGCCGCAAAGATAAGAAGGTGAATGGTGAATAGTGAATAGTGAATTGTGAGTGGTGAATTTGTCGCAGCCGGCTCATAGCTCACAGCTATCAGCTCATAGCTTCTCTCTCTCATTTCAGTTTCT
>DATDIX010000019.1:0-16284 GCA_036520835.1 Chitinophagaceae bacterium
TCATTGTTGCTTCATCCCGTTTCCGCCGGATGCTGTTTTATTTTTAGCAGAATACTTTTTCTTTAATAGCCTGAAATAGATCAGCGGTACTACAAGTAAAGTCAGGAATGTCGAAGTAATCGTTCCGCCCATGAGTGAAATAGCCAGTCCCTGGAAAGCAGGATCAAATAAAATGATCACAGTCCCTACGACCACGGCCCCTGCTGTCAATAAGATGGGTGTGATCCTTACGGCACCCGCTTCTATGATAGCCTGCTTTAACGGGCTCCCTTCTTTTAGCCTCATCTCTATAAAATCAATCAGCAAGACTGAATTTCTTACCATCACCCCTGCCAGCGCAATAAAACCGACCATAGAAGTAGCCGTGAAATAAGCTCCCAGCATCCAGTGCCCCAATACAATACCGATCAATGAAAGAGGGATGGCAGCAAGCATTATAACAGGTGTAATGAAATTCTGGAACCATCCAACTATAAGCATATAGATGAAAATGATGGCTATCGCAAATGCAATTCCCAGGTCACGAAATACTTCATAGGTGATCTGCCATTCACCATCCCACTTCACCGTATAATTATCTTCATTATCGGGCTGATGCGTGTATTCCTCATTGATTTTATATCCAGCCGGCAACTGTATATTTTGTATGCTGTCTGAAATTTTTGAGATGGCATAAAGAGGGCTTTCTAATTGCCCGGCCATATCAGCGGTCACATATACTACCCTTTTTTGATTCTTCCGGTAAATGCTTTTTTCTTTTACCGTTTTGGTAACGTTTACAAGATCGCCCAGCGATACAGCATTTCCCTGCTGACCAATCACTTTCAGGTTCTTCAATTCCTCAATGCCTGATTTGTCAGCATTACCCAGTTGTAATTTGATATTTACCGGGCTGAATGAAGCTGGTTCGTGCAGTGCTCCGGCTACCTGCCCGGACAACGCTGCATTCATGTTGGCAACTACCTGTGCCGTAGTAATACCATAACGAATGGCTTTGTCTTTATATACTTCAAAATGATATTGCCATTGATCATTTTCTGTGTACTCATCAATATCCACCACATCTTTCATTCCTGAAAACAATTGTTTCATTTTTTTCCCAATCTTCACCTGCTCATTATAATCGGGGCCATATACTTCCGCCACCAATGTTGATAATACCGGTGGCCCGGGAGGGATCTCCACCAGCTTTGCATTGGCATGATATTTTTCAGCAATTGACTGAACAGCCTCTCTTAATCCTTTAACGATGGCATGACTTTGCTCACTTCTTTCTTTTTTATCGATAAGATTCACCTGCACCTCCGCGACATTATCTCCCCTGCGTATATCATAATGACGAACCAATCCATTAAAATTGGCAGGCGCAGCTGTTCCCGCATATACCTGGTAATCCTTCACCATGGGCTGCATAGAAATATAGCCGGCAATTTCGTTTGACACCACCAGCGTTTTTTCCAGGGTCGTTCCTTCCGGCATGTCGATCACCACCTCAAATTCGTTCTTGTTATCAAAAGGAAGCATCTTCACCGCCACAGTTTTATTATAGAACATCATTAACGAGCCAAGTAACACAACCACCGTACCCAGGATAAATGCCCAGCGCTTCCATCTTGTTGCCAAAAGCGGGTGAATAAACGAGTAGTATATTTTATAGATCCGTGTTTGCTCTATTCGCAGGGCAGGCTTTTCCTTACCCTGTTTTTCTTTTTTGCGAAGGAAAATATAACCAAGGTATGGCGTAAGCGTTAACGCCACCAGCAATGAGAATAACATAGCAATAGAAGCCCCCACCGGCATCGGGCCCATGTAAGGCCCCATCAAACCCGATACAAAACCCATGGGTAATATAGCTGCAATGACCGTGAACGTGGCAAGGATGGTGGGATTACCTACTTCGTTGATAGCATAGATGGCCGCTTGTTTAAATGGTAATCGTTTCATCTTAAAATGCCGGTGCATATTTTCTGCAATGATGATGGAATCGTCAACCACGATACCCGTTATAAACACTAATGCAAAAAGTGTAATGCGGTTGAGAGTGTAATCCATGATGTAGTAAGCAAACAAAGTCAATGCAAAAGTTACCGGCACAGAAAGGAATACAACCAGGCCACCTCTCCAACCCATGGCCAGCATGACAAATAAGGTTACCCCAACAATAGAAATAAATAAATGCACCAGCAACTCAGACACTTTATCCGATGCTGTTTCCCCATAGTTCCGGGTAACACTTACCTGCACATCTGAAGGCAACAGATCTTTTTTAAGCCGCTCAACTTTAGTGAGAATTTTTTCGGACAATTGCATGGCATCGGCGCCTTTTTTCTTGGCAATGGCTAATGTAATGGCAGGATGCGCCAAGCGGAATTTATTTTGTGAAGCAGTATCTGCTTTTCCATATCCAAACAGTACATACTGATTCGGCGTTTCGGGCCCTTCACTTACCTGTGCCACCTGCTTCAGGTAAACCGGCTGACCGGCATTGGCACCTACCACGAGATTGGCTACATCATCAGCAGTCTTTAAAAAATTACCGGTCTGCACGGCAAAACCAGAATCGTTTTTTAATAATGTTCCGGAGAAGAGCTGCGCATTGTTTGCCTGCAAATATTTACCCGCCAATAAAAAGTCAAGATGGTTCTCCGCCATTTTATCTTTATCAACCAGTACTTTTACCTCGCGGCTGCGCCCACCAATGATATTGACCGCTGCTACATCATTTATCTTCTTTATTTCATTGGTCAGCGCTTCACTGAGTTGTTTTAATTCATAATCATTATACTTGTCACTCCATAGTGTTAATCCAAGTACCGGCACATCATCAATGGCACGGGTCTTTATCAATGGCAGGCTAACGCCCTGCGGCATCTTATCCATATTCTTCATCAGCTCGTCGTACAGTTTTACCATGGAACGCTCCACATCCTGCCCCACATAAAATTGCACTACCAGCATAGCCTGGCCCTGCATGGAAGTAGAATACACATACTCTACTCCTTTCACATTTGATACGATCTTCTCCAGTGGTGCAGTCAATTTTGTTTCCACTTCTTTTGGTTCAGCACCCGGGAAACCGACATAGATATCAGCAATAGGAACATCGATCTGGGGGTCCTCTTCTCTTGGTATCAGCATGATGCTGAATCCGCCAATGAGCAAAAATGCTATCATCAGCAGGATCGTCAGCTTTGAACTGATAAACGATTTGGCAATATTGCCTGATAAACCTTCTTTCATAAATTATTTTGAGTAATTACAATTATTACCTGCTACCAGTCACCATAGATACCTCACTGATTCCCTTTACCACCACCGGGGCCCCATTATATAATTTGCTTTCTGATGAGTGAATGAATTTTTCATCTTTTGAAAGGCCGGAAATTACTTCTGCTTTATCGCCATAGGTTTTTCCCAAACGGATCCATCTTAACAAGGCTGTATTAGTAGCACTGACAGTATAAATACCGGTGAGCTCATCACGATTAATAATAGCAGCTAAAGGAACCATCACCACTTCGTTTTTTTCCGGTTGGATATCTTTCACAGGAATGCTTACACTCACAAACATGCCTGCATAGATATCTTTCTTCGCTTTTTCGGAAATACTGATCTTAACAATGTATTGTCCGCCGGTGAATTGAGAAGAAGGATTAACCTGGATGATCTTTCCATCAACGCTCTTCCCGGTTGACTTGATCTGCATGTTAGCGACATCTCCCAAATGAATATGGCTGATATCAGATTCTGCAATAGATGCTGATACTTGCAATGTGCCATCCTGTTCAATTGTCAATACCGGCATCCCGGGATTGGCAATGCTTCCTACTTCGGCCAGTTTCTGCGTCACTACACCCGGGAAGGGCGCCGTTAAACTGCTGTAAGAAAGATTAGCATTTACTTCACTTCGCATTTGCCTGGCAGCAGCCACCCTTGCTTTGGCGGAATTATATTTCAGCGTTGAGTTGTCCAGTTCTTTAGCGGTAGCACTTTGCTGTTTGTATAAATTATTGAACCGGTCATAATCTTTTTGTGCAGTAGCATAGGCTCCTTCTGCTTCAGCGATCATTGCATCGGCCTGCGCTCTTTTTGCTTTGATATCTTCATCCCAGACTTTGGCAAGCAATTGCCCTTTGTTTACCCTATCTCCTGTTTTCACAAAAATATGGGTGATGCGACCCATCACTCTTGTACTGATATTAGCTGTTTGAACAGCCTCTATCTCCCCGCTTGCTAAAATGGCCGGCTGAGTACTTGCAGAAACTGTTGAAAGCGTAACAGCAACAGGCTTTTCACCTTGCTGGCCGGTCCGCAGGACTCTGTGAGCAGACAAGTTGGTTTCATTCTTTTTTTCGTTTCCATCTGAACAGGCATTTAACCCGGCCAGGATGGTTATCATCAACGAAAAGTGTAAGGTTTTTTTAAACATAGTGATCATATTTTAAATGTTACTATTTGCTGGTTGTTAAGAATTGCAGTGATGCTGCGGCAAGATTATAATTGAACACTGCGTGCACATAACCGAGTTTTTGCTGCGACAACTGTGTTTGCGCCATCAGCACATCAGTTGTTTTTACCAATCCCTGTGTATAGCGATTCTGCAAAACACGTAATGCTTCGGAAGCCTGTTCAACAGCTAACTGTTGTTGTTTCATAACAAAGGACGCATCCAATAACTGCCGCCGGGCATGATTGATCTGAAATTGAGCTTCACTTTTTTGCTGATCCAACTGTCTGGCAAGCTTCTCTTTCTCCAAACTCTGTTGTGAAATGGTATTCCTTGTACGGTTGCCATTGAAAATATTCCATGACATCTGGATGCCTGCGAAGTAAGCATTGGCATTGAAACCAAACATGGTTTTATCATTCAATTGCCAGGAAGCAAATGCATTCAGCCGGGGCAGGTAACTCATTTTAGATGATTTGATCATCATATCGTAGGCTTCCATTCCTTTTTGCAGCGCTTTAAAATCTGGCCTCTCATCGGATAATCCCGGGTTATCAGCGATCACAGCATTGGTGATGCCGATGGGATCAATGGTATAAACTGTGCCGGTTAATTGGCCCATCAGTATGCTCAGCATGTCTGAAGCGTCCTGTATACCAGACCGGGAGCTTTTTACCTGTGTTTCGGTATTCAATACATGCAGCTCTGCATTCAGCAGGTCGGATTTTTGGATCAATCCCTGGTTGTAATAATCTTTGGAAGTCTTATAAACAGCTTTGGATGTGGCCAGGGCTTCATTCAATACTTTATTTTCATCCCAGGCCATCTGCAACTGCAGGTAGGCTTTTTCCGTTTCGAAACATAAATATTTTTTGGTCCGGTTAGAAAGGAGTTGATACATTTCTACCTGTTTGGCTGCGGCTTTACGCTGGTAGAGCATATCAGCATTCAGCAGTGGTTGCTGCAATTCAAACTTTGCGGAAAAGTCTGGCGTGGCAGAAGGATTATTCAGCAAATGAGGATTGAAGTCTGCTTCAGTAATTGATTTCTGTTGCAGTTTGAATCCAAATGCATTCAGCGGGTTGTTGGTCGTAGCTGCTGTATAAGAAACATTCACCTGCGGTAAAAGAATGGCATCCGTCTGGCGATACTTTGCCCTGGCGATCTGCTCATCCAATGCCGACAACTTAATCGCATCATTATTGGAAACTGATGCTGTGATGGCTTCCTGCAGGCTGAGATGTTTGATGCTATCCTGGGACCGGGATGCATAGCTTATTAGTGAAATAATAAAAAGTGACAGTACCTTTTTTTTCTTCATTTGTTTCAATTGAGGCCCAAAAATATTTTGCCTCCTAACCGTTTACCGTGACATTTGTCATGCCTGGTCAAACATTAATGAAGAGATATGTTAAAAAAGGTCAGTTATCCAGCTTAATGATTTCTATATATTGTTTCTTCAGCACTTTGATCATCCCGTTTTCAGCGAGTTTTTTCATCAGCCTGGAAATTACTTCACGGGAAGAATTTAATTCTTTTGCTATTTCTGCTTTGTTGATGAGAAGAATATTGCTTTGATGTATTTTTTGTGCCAGGCGCAGGTAATAAATCAGTTTTGCATCCATGCTTCTGAAAGCGGTGTGGTCAAATGTGGCGAGTAATTTTTCAAACCCCTCACGATGTGAATCGAGTACAAACTTGTACCAGGTTTTATATTTGAACATCCACTGGTCCATGCATTCGGGCGGCACGGCAATGACAGTTGTATTATTTACAACCTTTCCCATTACCTCACTCTTTTCACGTCTTTCTGAAGGGATCATCGCAAGGCTGCAGGCCTGGCCCGGTTCCAGGTAATACATAAAGTATTCATTGCCCTCTTCGTCTTCACGATACACTTTTATCATACCCTCAACCACCAGCAAAATGGATTTGAAATATTGCCCCGTCTTTACGATCTCCTCACCTGACTTAAATATTTTAACCGCAGCCTCATTTTCGAGGCTTTCCAAAAGAGCGCTTTCGAATGAAGGGAATATCCTGCGAATTTCCTTATCCATACAGGCAAGTTAAGTAAAGACATTCGTTTCGGTAAAGCCCGGACAGTAACTGGTTCGAACGACCTCCCGGTCATATCGATAACTGGCTGAAATAGTGATTGATGTAAATTGAATGAAAATAGAATTCAAAAATAGCTACGTCATGGTTCGTGAGATACGAAACAGGGCATAGCAGATCAACCCCCCATTACAAGACGAAAGCCACCAACCGCTAATTCAGGCTGGTATCGCACTGTTTGTTTCGTAACTTTTGCCGGTACCATAAACTTCTTCCATATGAAGCATTATCTATTGCCGGTTTTAGTTTTGGCTATCCTTTCATGCAATTCCAATAAAAATCCGGTGAGTGCAGAAGAAAGGACTGAGAATATAGTTTCGTCACCTGCGGAAAATGAACAGGCTTCCTCAGCCGAAATCATTGGACAATGGAAAAGAACTGCCGCTGGCAAGGATGCCAATAAGAATCGCATTTTGGATGAGAATGAAAAAATGCCTCTTGAGCCGGGAGCCCATGAGAACCTTGATTTTTATAAGGATAAAAAGTGCAAAGTGTATGGAATGGGTATGGAACTGGAAGCCACTTATGCCGTAAAGAACGATAAGGGTAAGAAGGAGATATTCATCTATGTAAAAGGCGAGGCCCCGGATGACCAGAGTGCGATGAAATTCGAAATAGTTTCCGCTGAACCAAATAAACTTGTACTGGTACCACCGATTTATGAATTTATGCTGGCGGCGTATACAAAAGTGAAGTGATTGAATTTTATAGCGGTTTGCAGTCTTGGTTCCTGAAATACAAACCAGGGCAATTGCAGCGAGTCCGTCTTCACAGATTAAATCAGTTAGTTAGAGAATTCGGGCCGAGACTCGCCTGGGAAGTAAGATTTATCACTTCTCAGGCGAGTCTCGGCCAGTACGGTCCTCCAATAAAGCGAATTTGGCGGCCGGACTCGCCGGTATGCGAGGATATTACCAAACCCTTTATTTGAAATTTCCTATTGGATTCGGCGGCGAGTCCGGCTTCACAGATCAAATTAGTTAGTTATAGAATTCGGACCAAGACTCGCCTTAGAAGTATGATTTATTGGTAATACTAAAGACAGTGAGATTTTAACAAGGCCCGATGCTGCCTTAATTAGCAGTACAGCCCAAACAAAACCCGAACCTTTTTAATGAATTTTCCAGCCTGCTTCTCAATGATTTGAAGCGCCTTGCAAACTTAACTGGTTAATTAAGGCTACGACTTAGCGAAAATCTTTTATTTTACGTTTTAAATCAAACCAACAATCATGCAACCGAAAACCATTAATATTCTTTACTGGGTGTTTACTATTTTATTTGCGGGACTCATGATATTTTCTGCTTACGGCAGCATACTTGTAAACGAAGATGCAAAGACGCTTATACATGATCAGCTTGGCTACCCGGTATATTTTATTCCATTCACAGGGTACGCTAAGATGATTGGAGCAGTTGTTATTTTAATTCCCGGACTAAAAACAATAAAAGAATGGGCTTATGCCGGTTTGTTTTTCGACTTGGTCGCCGTTGTATATTCAGGTATTGCTTTGGCCGGGAAAATAGACCCCATGATGGCTTACCTGTTAATATGGTTTGTTCCGGGCATCCTGTCATACATTTTCTGGAAGAAAAAAATGAAACTGGAAATGCAGGGATGATTTATGCAGCTTTAAATCAAAGATGGCGTTCGGTGCGAACATCATTAAATTTCGACTGGTAGTCCCGACCCCGATTAAATCGGGGTATCAAAAGTTTGGTTTACATTAAAAAGTAGTCCCGACAGGAATCGAACCTGTATCAAAAGTTTAGGAAACTTCTATTCTATCCATTGAACTACGGGACCAGGCTTCCGGCTTCGTTTCACTCGCCGTCGCAATGACGATGATGTTTTGAGGAAGCGGGCGGCAAAAATAATGGTTTCCGGGCTAAATCCGACCTTCTTCGGACAGGCATTTCAGAACATTGTACTATATATAAATAAATTCCCAAACACCACTGCCATAGGGTTGTCACTGGCCCGTTTTTACTTTGTATAGCAATTAGGTAAATAAACTAAAAATTAAAAACAATGACAACTGAACTTCCCACTACAGAGACTGCCACTTTCATTACCCCCCAGCAATTACTCGAACACTGGCAGGGACATCGCCGGCTTACCCGCCGCATGATCGAAGCTTTCCCGGATGATAAACTCTTTAGCTATTCAGTTGGGGGCATGCGCCCCTTCTCGGAACTGGTAGTTGAAATGCTCGATATGACGCTGCCGGGTGTGAAAGGCGTGCTCACCGGCAAGTGGCAGACCCTTGGACAAACATCCCAATACGATAAGAAAGACCTGCCTTCAACTAAAAAAGAATTACTCAGGCGCTGGGATGAGACTACTCAAGAACTCAATGAGCTTTGGCAACAAATACCGGCTGAACGTTTTGCAGAAACAGATACGGCCTTCGGTCAATGGGAAGGAACGATCTACTTTTTTGTTCTCTACTGGATAGATAATGAGATACATCACCGCGGGCAGGCCTATGTTTATCTTCGTTCGCTGGGAACAGAACCCCCGGCTTTCTGGGATCGTCAATAAGATCGTTACTCTTCCTGCAGTATTCCCGGCAATCACTATCAGTGATAGTTTGCTATCTTGCCGGGAATATTTGAATTATGAATAAGTTGTTCCTTTTTTTCCTGGCCGGCCCGTTTACATTTGCCTGCACTCATGCACAAACAGGCATGCCAATGAAAGCAAGATTAAACCACATTGCTATATACGTCGTCGACCTTAAAACAAGCACTTCTTTTTACCAGGATATCGTCGGACTTGATACTATACCCGAGCCCTTTCATGACGGCAGGCATACCTGGTTCAGTATCGGCCCCAAAAGCCACCTGCACCTGATACAGGGAGCAAAGGCAAAGGCAGAACACGAAAAGAACTCGCATTTATGCTTTAGTGTTTCATCTGTTGAGGCTTTTACACAAATACTTAAAAAGAATAATGTAGCCTGGGAGAACTGGGCAGGTGAAAAATATGTTGTCACCAACCGGGTAGATGGCGTAAAACAGGTCTATTTCAAAGACCCGGATGGCTACTGGATCGAGATCAATGATGCCAAAGACTAGGCCCCGGTTTCCGGCAAGACCTTATCTTTGCCGTCCTTTAATTTAAACAAGATGAAGTTTTATAACCTGCTGATCAAATACCGCCCCTGGATAGGTATTGTGCTGCTGGCCCTGGGTATTTATGTCAACTATGCGGCCGGGTTCTGGCCTGCTTTCCCTTTATACCTCGTAGGCGTGGTACTGGTGCTTGGTCATTTCTTTTTTGGCCCCCTGCGCCTGATACAGGAATATATGGAAAGCGGCGATATGGATGGCGCTGAAAAAGTATTGAACTCTATTAAATTTCCCAACCTGCTGTATAAGCCTATCCGTTCCGTGTATTATACACTGAAAGGAAATATCGCCATGATGAAACAGGATTTTGATGGCGCGGAGAAACACATGAAGAAAGGCCTGGACCTGGGCATGCCGATGAAAGAAGCAGAAGGAGCGAGCCTGTTGCAGATGGGAATGCTGTCCATGCAAAAGAATGACCTGAAGCAGGCAGAAAGCTATATCCGCAGCGCCATCCGCAAAGGATTGCCTGATAAAGAAAATGAAGCAGCCGCTTACCTGCAGATGTGCAGCATCATGATGAATAAAAGAGAATTCCGGGCAGCCAAAGATTTTTTCAGGAAAGCAAAAGCACTGAAACCCACTACCCCACAGATCGTTGACCAGATCAAACAAATAGAAAAATATATTTCGAGAATGCCGGGATAAAGAAGTTTAAGGTTTAAAAGTTTAAAGTTGATAAAAAGCTATCTTATCACCCTTTTCATTTGTTTCTGACCAATCGGTAATTTGTAACCCTTTTAATTTGTTGTATGAAAAAAATATTGCTTGCTGTAACCCTGGCCGCATTCGCCACTTCAGTGTATAGCCAGAAACCTGTTTTGTCAATTATTCCCCAACCCGTCTCAGTAACGCAGGGTGAAGGTGTTTTTATATTGCCGCATGACCTTGCCATTCTTACGGGCAATCATCCCGAATTAAAAAAGATCGCCACCCGCCTTTCCGCACAGCTATCATCCGCCACGGGGTACAGCATAGGTGTAAAAGAAGCAGCGGCAGCCGCCCCGAAATCTATTTTTATTTCCCTGGCGGCGGATAAAACCATTCCTAAAGAAGGTTATCGCCTGCAGGTAACTGCCAATGGCATTTCACTGACAGCTACTGAACCATCCGGTATCTTCTATGGTGTACAAACTTTATTGCAGTTATTACCCAAAGAAATTGTAAGCAGCCCGGCCATTAAAAAAAATGAATGGAGTCTGCCGGTTGTTACTATCGAAGATCATCCGCGTTTTGGATGGAGAGGACTAATGCTCGATGTGTCAAGACATTTTTTCACCGTAGCGCAGGTGAAAGAATATATTGATGAAATGGTGAAGTATAAATTCAACCTGCTGCACCTGCATTTGACCGATGACCAGGGCTGGCGTATTGAAATAAAAAGTTTACCCAGGCTCACTGAAGTGGGAGCATGGAGGGTGGAAAGAACGGGCACTTTTGGAACATTGTCAAAACCCTTGCCCGGCGAACGAGCCACCTACGGCGGATTTTATACTCATGAAGACATCAAAGAACTGGTGAAATATGCGGCAGACCGTTTTGTCAATATCCTGCCTGAGATTGATGTGCCGGGTCACAGTCTTGCAGCCATTGCTGCTTATCCGGAATTGACCAGCACACCCGGGGAATATTATGTAAGTCCCGGCGACCGCTTCATGATCTGGCCCGGCGGCGGTCAGCATTTTTATGGTATACTGGATAATGCGCTTTGTCCCGCTAATGAAAAAGTGTATGAATTCATGGATAAAGTATTTACTGAAGTTGCGCAGTTATTTCCTTTTGAATATATACATATGGGCGGCGATGAAACGGCCCGCAACTTCTGGGAAAAGAGTGAAGCGATCAAAGCCATGATGAAAAAAGAAAACCTGAAAGACCTGAATGAAGTGCAGAGCTATTTTGTAAAAAGAATGGAAAAGATCATCAACGGCAAGGGAAAGAAAATGATCGGCTGGGATGAAATACTGGAAGGTGGATTAGCTCCCAATGCTGCCGTAATGAGCTGGCGGGGAATGAAAGGCGGCATTGAAGCAGCCAAACAGGGACATGAAGTAGTGATGAGCCCAACCGACTTTGCTTATATTGATTATATGCAGGGCGATGCCATAATAGAACCGCCGGTATATGCAACACTTCGTTTAAAGAAAGCTTACCAGTTTGAACCCGTACCTGAAGGAGTAAATGCATCGCTGATAAAAGGCGGGCAGGCTAACCTGTGGACAGAACAGGTTTACAATACCCGTCATTTGCAATACATGACATGGCCCCGCGGGTTTGCGATAGCTGAAGCCTTATGGTCGCCCAAAGGGAAAAGGGACTGGAACAATTTTGCGGCAAGAGTGGAACATCATTTTGAAAGACTGGATGCCGCACAGGTAAAATATGCACCCAGCATTTATGATCCCATTTTTGAGATCAGTAAAAAAGATACAGCCACTATCATCGTAAAACTAAGTACTGAAATAGACGGCCTTTCCATTCATTACAGTTTTGACAATTCATTCCCGGACCAGTTTTATCCAAAATATACGGCGCCGCTGACCGTGCCCAAAGATGCAGCCGCGATAAAAGTGATCACCTACAGGAATAATAAACCCATAGGGAGATTGATGGTAATGCCCATCGCAGAGCTGAGAAAAAGAGCAGGGATCAAATGATATTAAGCGCCATTCCACCGGCCAAATATTTCTTCTATTTTCATTTCCCGGTAACGGAAGATATTTTCCAGTTGCTTTTTTACAAAAAGCATATTGGCCAGGTCGCCTAAGAACCATAAAGGATTTTTATAATGAATAATATCCGTCATCTCCACCCCGCCCGGAATGGCGGTAAAGAGATGCTGGTGGTGCCACATGCTATAAGGCCCGTAGCGTTGTTCATCCACAAAGAATTTTTGATACTCAACATGAGTGATCTCCGTCATCCAGTAAAGCGGGATGCCGAGGATGGGCCGTAATTTGTATTCAATGACCTGGCCGGCATAGAGGGTTGAGCCATGGTGTTTTGAGATCACCTGTAATTTCATATGTTCCGCGGTTATCCTTTGTAAATTTGCATGATCGGAAAAGAAATCCCATACCCCGGCTAAAGAAGCCGGTATTTTCTGAACAGTTTTAATGGAGTAAACAGCCATATGCTATTTTGAATTAACTTGTCTGGTTAACCATTGCTAGGTAAAAAAGTTTAGTCCCGCATGTCATTCAATAAAGATAAATTAGAAAAAAAATTTCTCGAAGAATATAATAAGCTGAATGAGCAGCAGCGTAAAGCGGTGGATGCCATTGAAGGGCCGGTGATCGTAAATGCCGGGCCCGGTACAGGAAAAACGCAGATCCTGGCCTTGCGCATAGGCAATATCCTTCAGCAAACAGATACCGATCCGGGTAATATCCTTTGTCTTACCTATACAGACAATGGGGCTATTGAAATGCGTAACCGCCTGCTGAAGATCATTGGCAGCGCTGCTTACAAAATACAGATACACACCTTTCACTCCTTCTGCAATGAAGTAATACAGGATAACCTTACTTACTTTGGCAAACTGAATTTGGAGCCTATAGGCGACCTGGAAGAGATAGACCTTTTTTATAAACTAATAGATAGTATTGAAAAAGACAACCCGTTGAAACGCTTTCGCGGCGAAGTCTATTTCGAAAAAGACAGGCTGAAATCGTTATATAGCCTCATTAAGAAAGAAGCCTGGACAACGGTCTACCTGAATGAACGCATTGACCTCTATCTTTCTGAGTTACCGGCAAAAGACGGTTTTTTCTATAAAAAGAAATACAAAGAGTTTAAAGCCGGCGATCCCAAGCCGGCCGCCATCAAAGAAGAAACAACAAGGATGGAAATGCTGCGGGCTGCTGTAAACCTGTATCCCCGTTATAACAAGATGATGGCCGAAGCAGGGCGGTATAATTTTGATGATATGATCTTATGGGTGCTGGATGCATTCGCCAACAATAAAGATATGCTGCTGGATTACCAGGAACGGTTTCTTTATTTCCTGGTGGACGAGTTTCAGGATACCAGTCGTTCACAAAACCTGTTGTTGCAACACCTGACCGGTTACTGGGATATACCCAATGTGTTTGTAGTAGGCGATGCCGACCAAAGCATCTTTTCCTTCCAGGATGCCAATGTGGAGAACATTATTGAGTTTGAAAAAAAATATAAAGAGCAGATCACTAAGATTGACCTTGTTAGTAATTACCGTTCTACACGTAACATATTAGATACTGCGCACAGGCTGATCATTAATAATACATTACGTACTGTCTCCCCGGAAAACGATAAACCATTACTATCAACCAATACTAACCTGCAGGGTATTTCGATAGAGCCTGAAATAGCCGAGTACGCCAATACAGCACAAGAAGCTATTGATATTGTACTACAAACAGAAGCACTGGTACAGCAGGGCATTAACGGAAAAGAGATCGCAATTATTTACCGCAACCATGCGCAGGTAGCCGAGATTACTAAATTGCTGGAAGCAAGAAATATCGCTGTGAATGCAAAAAAGAAAGTGGATCTGTTGCAATTACCTTTTATCAACAATATTATCAATTTACTGACCTGGATAGATAGCGAAAAATACAAACCCTACAGCGCCAATGATGTTTTGTTCCAGGTATTGCATTCTGATTTTTTCAAGCTGCCGCCATTGGAGATCGCCAAATTAAGTATCGCGGCCAACGAAAAGAACCGGTCTTCCAAAGAAGAAGTCTATTCAATAAGAAGGTTGCTTGCGGAATCTACTGTACCGAAAGCAGATCTTTTCAATCAGCCAACAGGATATTCCATAAAAGAAATAAGCGACACATTAGAAAACTTACTTAAAGAATCAGGCAATGTTACACTACAGCATCTATTAGAATCAGTGATACAAAAAGCCGGGATACTTTCTTTCGTAGTTAACAATCCTGAAAAACCGTGGCTGATGCAGGTGCTTAACGCCTTTTTCAGTTTTGTAAAAGAAGAAAACAAACGCAGGCCTGCGCTTACTCTTCATGAATTACTGGTTAATATAGAAACCATGCGCAAGAACAGGCTGGGTATGCCATTATACAAGGTAACAGCGGCCGATGATGGCATCAACCTGATAACGGCACATGGATCAAAAGGATCGGAATATGCACATGTGTTTGTGATCGGAGCTACCAAAGACATCTGGGACGAAACCAATGCAGGTAATAGTCATACCTATAAGCTGCCAGATAACCTTGTCAGCCATACAAATATAGCTACCAGCCTGGAAGAAAGCCGTCGGTTGTTTTATGTGGCCATCACCCGTGCAAAAACCCATTTACATATTTCTTACCCTTTAAAAAATGTAAAGGACAAAGAACAGGTAAAAAGCAGTTTTGTTACAGAGATACTCGAAGGTTCTTCGCTGCAACCAGTTTCTAAACAGGTTACAGATATCTTACTGATAGATTATCTCGCATTGCAATTCGCCGAAAAAGCAAAACCGGAAATAAAGCTGATCGAAGATGAGTATATAAATCAATTATTAAAAAAATATACACTGAGCGTCACCCACCTGAATAATTATCTTAACTGTCCATTGAAATTTTATTACCAGAACTTAGTTCGTGTACCCGCAGCTAAAAACGAAAGCATGGCATTCGGAAGCGCCGTGCATTATGCTGTTGAGATGTTATTCAAAAAAATGAAAAACAACGATAGCGTATTCCCTCCGAAAAACGAGTTGTTCAATGATTTTAGCTTTTACATGCAGACCAACCGTGAAGCTTTTACCCCCGAAGCATATAAAATAAAAATGGAGTATGGTGAAAAGATATTACCTGCTTATTATGATTATCATATACAGCGATGGAATAAGATAGTTATTATTGAAAAAGCCATACGCAATGTGATAGTACAAAACGTACCCATTAATGGCAAACTGGATAAACTGGAGTTTAATGGCAAGCAGGTAAACGTGGTGGATTATAAAACCGGCAAATATGAAAATGCCCGTAAAAAATTAGTCTTGCCAAATGATAAGGAGCCCCATGGCGGCGATTACTGGCGGCAGGCGGTTTTTTATAAAATACTGTTGGATAATGATACAACCAATGACTGGCAGGCCATAAGTACCGAATTTGATTTTATTGAACCGATAGAAAATGAATACAAAGTAGAAAAGATCACTATTACACCGGCTGACATAGCTACTGTCACCCAACAGATAACCGATACCTGGCAAAAGATACAGAACAAAGAATTTAAAACAGGCTGCGGCAAACCTGATTGCGAATGGTGCAGTTTTGTTAAATCAAACAATCTTGCAGTAACCCTGCACCCGCAGGAAGAAGATGAGCTCGCCGATATAGCTGTAATAAATGAACCGGCTATAGATTAATTATGATTTTAAAAACAATTCATTAACGGCAAACCACCTAAGTTTGCAGCCACTTTATGCACTACAAAGGCTTTATAGCGTTTAGCGTTTTTGCCCTGCTTATTTTGCTAAGCATTACCAGCGGACCGGGTTGCGCTAATATCATTCCTCCCGAAGGAGGTTTCAGGGACACCCTTGCTCCTGTAATGATCAAAGCCAGTCCCGGTGATTCTACC
>DATDIX010000020.1:0-3868 GCA_036520835.1 Chitinophagaceae bacterium
GCCCATAAACAAATAGACCGAAGATTATTGAACGGCGCTTTATCACCCATGAACTGGGCTAAAAAAATTCCGGGGCCTTTGATCGTAGTCATCTTTTTACTATTATCAATTATGAATTCTGAATTAAGAATTATGAATCAAAGCTCATTCTGCATTCATAATTCTTAATTCTAAATTGTAAAATCTATCCACTTCTCCGTCGCTTTCCCGCTCTTTATCACATTCTCAATAAACGCCATCCCTCTCACGCCTTCTTCTATGCCCGGGAAATCCAGCCATTCATCCTTTGGCTTCCCTCCTGCCATCTGCGCTTTTACACATAATGCAAAGTTGCGGTAAAGATTGGCAAATGCTTCTAGATATCCTTCGGGGTGCCCGGCCGGTGTACGGGAATTATGAGCTGCATAAGAACTGACATAACCCGTTCCCGCCCTCCATACCTCTTTTGGTTTATCCAGCCATTTCACGACCAGGCTATTTGCATCTTCCTGCTTCCATTCAATACTTCCTTTTTCGCCATACACCCTTACTTTCACATTGTTCTCTTCCCCCGCTGCTATCTGCGAAGCAAATAATACACCGCTGGCGCCGTTATCATATTTCAATAAAACAGCGCCATCATCATCGAGCTTTCTTCCTTCTACTACAATATTTATATCAGCGCAGATCTTTGTGGTCTTTAATCCACTTACATATTCAGCCAGGTTAAAAGCATGCGTTCCGATGTCGCCCATCGCTCCTGCTATTCCGCTTCTTGCAGGATCGGTTCGCCAGGCAGCCTGTTTCTGATCGCTGCCTTCCAAAAAAGTGCTTAACCAACCCTGGGGATACTCAACATATACTTTTCTTATTTTACCAAACTTGCCGTTCAATACCTGTTGCCTTGCTTCTTTTACCATTGGGTAGCCGGTATACGTATGGGTAAGGCAAAAAAACAATTGCCCTTTTTTAGCAATTGCTTGTAGTTTTTTAGCTTCTTCGAGGTCAAAGGTCATGGGTTTATCGAGTACCACATGAAAGCCATTTTCCAACGCCAGTTTTGCAGGCTCAAAGTGAAGATGATTGGGTGTGACGATACTGACGAAATCCATTCTTTCACCGGGCAGCAATTCCGTTTCCCTTCTCATCATTTCTTTATACGAACCGTAAATGCGTGTGGCAGGCAGGGAAAGGCTTTCACCGGCTAGTTTGGATTTTTCCGGGTCGCTGCTGAAAGCGCCGCAGACCAATTCAATTTCGCCATCAATATTAGCCGCAATACGATGCACAGCGCCGATAAAAGCACCGGGGCCGCCACCGATCATTCCCATTCGTAATTTTCTTGTTGCCATGGCAAACGTTTGAAGTGAACTAAATTATTCTCACCAAAATTGAATGTTTGTTTAAAAATAGTACATTTAATTTTCCACAACATTTTTTCAAAACTAATGATATGCAAGCCGTAAACAAAAATCAACTTTTCCTGGCAAGTTGTATTGCCCTGACCTTTACCTCACTCACTTTCGCTTTCCGGGCATCTTTGGAAGGAGTATGGGGTACTGAATTTAATCTCAATAAAGAACAGGTAGGATGGGTCTTTAGTCCTGCTTTTTGGGGGTTTACTCTTGCGATGGTTATTGGGGGACCTTTGTGTGATATACTTGGCATGAAACGACTGGTCGGCTTTGCATTTATAGGTCATATTGCAGGAGCCCTGATTTATATTTTTGCCAAAGATGCCACCATGCTGTTTATCGGTACGCTTTGTATCGGTATTGGAAACGGAATGGTAGAAGCAGCCTGTAACCCACTTGTCGTTTCGCTCTATCCAAATAACAAAACCACCATGTTGAATCGTTTCCATGTTTGGTTCCCTGGAGGAAACGTAATTGGCGGTTTGTTAGCCTTCGTTGTTCTTACAAAACTGGATCTTGACTGGAGGGTTCTTCTTGTACCTTTATTTATAGCAGTTGCTATCTATGGCTTTTTGTTTTTCAAATTAAAATTCCCTCAAACGGAAAGAGTGACAACAGGCGTAAGTACTAAAGAAATGTTTTCCTCCTGTTTAAACCCGCTGTTTCTCATAATGCTTGTCTGCATGTTTTTAACTGCGGCCACTGAACTGGGCACCACTACCTGGATACTAGCTTTATTGGAGGGATCAGGTGTTTCGGGGATACTGGTATTGGTTTTCATCTTTGGGATTATGGCACTGGGAAGATCATTCGCGGGCCCTGTTGTTCACCGTCTTAATCCGAACGGGATGCTGATTTTCTCAGCACTGTTCGCAGGAATCGGTTTATTGTTGTTAAGTAAGGTTAGCGGGTATGCTGCATTTGGAGCAGCTGCAGTTTTTGCTGTCGGGATTTGCTTCTTCTGGCCCACTATGCTTGGTTTTGTATCTGAATATATTCCCAAATCCGGCGCATTGGGTCTTTCACTGATGGGAGGTGCAGGGATGTTTTCTGTTTCTTTGATTTTACCGGTTATGGGAAAATGGCTTGACCAGGCGAAAGCAAAGGCAATCGGGGAAGGAATTGATCCATCCAAAGCAGATGCGATAGCGGGGTCTGAAACCTTCATGAAAGTGGCGATAATGCCTGCTATCCTGTTGGTTATTTTCACCATCATTTATATTGTAAGAAGAAATAAGCATGTTCACGCACATTAATTCTCAGTAAATAATCGTCGAAAGATTTTTTGAATCTACCCGTCATGAAGCAAGCAACCCGCATCCAGTTATCCGCCATGATGTTCCTGGAATTCTTTATATGGGGAGGATGGTTTGTTTCGCTTGGAACTTTTTTAGAGAAAAATTATAATGCAACCGGTGGTGATAAAACCAGCGTATTCTCTACACAGTCCTGGGGTGCTATTATTGCCCCGTTCATTATCGGGCTGATCGCCGACCGGTATATCAATGCAGAGAAAATACTGGGCGCCCTGCATATCATCGGCGCTATGCTGATGTACCAGCTATACAATGCTGATGACCTTAGTGTCTTTTATCCCTATGTATTAATTTATATGATACTCTACATGCCTACGCTGGCATTGGTGAACGCTGTATCATTTCACCAGATGAAAGACCCGGAAAAGGAATTTTCGAATATACGTGTCTTTGGAACAATTGGCTGGATCGTGGCGGGATTGCTGATCAGTTATCTTTTTCACTGGGATAGTACAGAAAATGCAGCCAATGGTTTACTAAAAAACACATTCCTGCTATCAGGCATTGCTTCGCTCGGCCTCGGCATACTGAGCTTTACATTGCCTAAAACACCTCCGGCAAAAAGCGCCGGTGAAAAAGTCAGCCTGAAACAAATTCTCGGTTTGGATGCCCTGAAACTGCTGAAGGATAAAAATTTTGCCGTCTTTTTCATTGCTTCTGTGCTGATCTGCATTCCCCTGGCATTTTACTACCAGAATGCTCACCCCTATCTTACCAATACAGGTGTAAAAGACCCAACCGGTAAAATGACCATCGGCCAGGCATCTGAAGTATTGTTCTTACTGGCGCTCCCCATCTTCTTTACCCGCTTTGGGTTCAGGAAAACGATACTGGTGGGGATGCTGGCCTGGGCGGTTCGTTATATATTATTTGCTTTTGGCAATGCCGGTGAACTGAGCTTTATGCTGATCACGGGCATAGCGCTTCATGGCATTTGCTATGATTTCTTTTTTGTATCGGGGCAGATATACACCAATGCAAAAGCCGGTGAAAAATATAAAAGCGCTGCCCAGGGCCTTATTACTCTGGCCACCTATGGTATCGGTATGCTGATCGGGTTTGAAATAGCCGGAAAAGTAACTGATGCATATAAAATTTCAGAAAAAGTTTTTGACTATAAAATGATCTGGCTGATCCCGTCTGCGATTGCAGCAGTTG
>DATDIX010000021.1:0-7271 GCA_036520835.1 Chitinophagaceae bacterium
AGAAACTACTGACACCCTGGGTCATCAAAAAGAAACAAACTATGCCCTGCGTTCAGATATGACGAAAGAAGAATTCATTAAAGAAGTCACAACAGGGCTGGTTGCCCCGCCGGCTTATTTCCCGCTGAATGTGATGCTGAACATAAAAGGATATGAAAGCATAGATAAGATACTTGAACGAGGACAGCATGCATTAAACCCGGAAGCATTTGAGGCAGCCGCTAACGAAACCAGCGCCCTGGTCCTTGACACAAGAGCCCCCCAGACCTTTGCTAAAGGTTTTGTTCCTAACTCGATCAATATCGGTATTGACGGTCAGTTTGCCCCATGGGTTGGCGCCATGATCCCTGATATCAAACAAGAAATATTATTGATAACAGATAAAGGACGGGAAGAAGAAGTGATCACCCGGCTGGCCCGTGTTGGTTATGACCATACTATCGGTTACCTGGAAGGTGGCATTGAAGCCTGGCAAAAAGCCGGTAAGGAAGTGGACAAGGTCAGGTCTGTTACGGCTGATGAACTGGCTGCTATCCTAAAAAAAGAAAAAGTGAATGTGCTGGATGTCCGTAAAAGCAGTGAGTACCTGAGTGAACATATAACGGATGCAGAAAATACACCGCTTGATTTTATTAATGAAAGTATGCTGCAGGTGGACAAGAATAAAACGTACTATGTGCATTGTGCAGCCGGGTATCGTTCGATGATCTTTAATTCCATTTTAAGAGCAAGGGGATATGATAATCTTATTGATGTAAAAGGCGGCTTTAAATCCATTAAAGAAAGCGGTAAATTTAATATTACCGACTATGTTTGTCCAACGACACTTTTATAAAACGAATTAAATACAAATGACAATGATGGATTGGCTCAGGCAACCGTGGCCCTGGTATGTGTCAGGACCGCTGATCGGACTGATGATTCCCCTCCTGCTGATCGCAGGAAATAAAGCCTTTGGTATTTCTTCTTCTTTACGTCATATATGCGCTGCCTGTTTCCCGGCCAACATTTCATTTTTTAAATACGACTGGAAAAAAGAGATATGGAACCTGTTTTTTGTGGCGGGTGTACTGGTGGGTGGTTTTATAGCTGCTTCGCTCCTGTTAAATCCTGATCCTGTAATTATCCACCCAAAACTGGCTGATGAACTGGCCGGTTATGGGATAACCAACCGGGAGGGCCTGGTGCCGCAGGACCTGTTTAACTGGAATTCGTTGCTATCAGCAAAAGGTATCATACTTATCGTGGCCGGCGGTTTCCTGGTGGGTTTCGGAACAAGGTATGCAGGCGGTTGCACCAGCGGCCATGCCATCATGGGTCTCAGCAATCTTCAATTGCCATCATTGATCGCTACGGTTAGTTTTATGGCCGGTGGTTTTATCGTTGCCAATTTAATTCTTCCCCTGATCTTAAAACTCTAACCTGTTCATGGATATAAAAGAGACCATAAAAGAAAAGAAACACCGCGAATTTTTATTGGAGAACACAGATTTTGAAGTCCGGTCATTGGATACAGTTTGTGTCAACGAATCTGAATTAAAACACCCGTGGTGGTATAATTTCAAATATGCCGTTGCCGGTATCTTGTTTGGGATCATCCTGGTAAAAGCAGAAGTGATCTCCTGGTTTCGCATACAGGAAATGTTCCGGCTGCAGAGTTTTCACATGTATGGTGTTATCGGCTCCGCCGTAGTAACAGGTATGCTTTCCATATGGCTGATTAAAAAGTTCAAGATTAAAACCGTTTATGGCGAACCCATTGAATTTGTTTCAAAGAAATTCAACAAAGGAAATATCTATGGTGGTCTTCTCTTTGGTTTTGGCTGGGCTCTTACCGGCGCCTGTCCCGGGCCTTTGTTTGCGCAGATCGGAACAGGCGCTACCGTTATCATCATCACTTTATTAAGTGCAATTGCAGGTACATGGTCTTACGGGTATTTTCGGGAAAGATTACCCCATTAAGTTTTTGTTCCCCTATTACAAACAATTATCATACGCATGACTTGCCGCAAACAGGTCATGTATATTTCATTATTACCTGGTTAAAAGGGAATAGCTGGTTCATTACCTGATTATAATCATATGGATCCGGCTTTTAGTTGTGATAAACATCACAGGAATGTGCAGCCGGCCTGAATAATTTTACATTATTCAAAAAGATCAAAAAACATTTATGCATAACTACGAAGTAAACCTGTCCTGGTTAGAAAACAGGAAAGGAACCATAAGTTCACCGGCACTGACACAGTCAATTGAAATCGCTACACCCCCGGAATTTCCAAAGGGAATAGAAGGGGTTTGGTCACCTGAACATCTTTTTGCGGCAGCCGTTAACAGCTGCCTGATGACAACGTTCCTGGCAATTGCCGAAAATTCAAAGCTGGAATTTGTATCTCTTGACAGCACGGCTATCGGCAAACTTGATAAGGTGGAGGGTAAATATATGATGACAGAAGTAGTATTGCGACCTGTATTAGTTATCAGTAATCCCGAACTAAAGGAAAAAGCAAAAAGGGTGCTGGAGATGAGTGAAAAAGCCTGTCTTATTTCCAACTCGATAAAATCCACCATTGTTTTCGAGCCGGTTATTAAGATCCAGTAGCCGGGAAATTGTGTCCTCAATATTCTTCCCTGTTTAAAATAACGGGTTTGTGTTTTTGTAACTATTGTCACTCACCATTTCTTTCTGCTGGTTGATCTTTGCAGAAAATAAATAAGTATGAAATTAAAAGAAATCATTTCAAATAAACCCGCAACAGTCATTGATGTCCGCAACCCCGGTGAACTGGCTGAAGGGTCCTTTCCCGGCGCTGTCAATATCCCGGTGCATGAAATCCCATCAAGAATAGATGAGATCAAAAAGATGCAGGGGCCGTTAGTGCTGTATTGCCGCAGTGGAAACCGAAGCAGCCTGGCGGTAATGATGCTGCAGGCCGGCGGCATTACTACTGAAATGTATAATGGCGGAAGCTATTATGATATGTTAACCTTATTAAACTAATTTTTATGCTTTCACTGATAAAAAAAATATTCGGCACAGGAAATAACACAGACTTTAAAAAACTATGTACTGGGGGAGCTGTTATTGTTGATGTAAGAATGCCGCAGGAATACCGCTCAGGGCATATAAAAGGATCCATCAACTTACCTTTGCCGGGATTGAATAAGGAGATCGGTAAATTGAAGAAAATGAATAAACCGGTTATTACTTGTTGCCTGAGCGGCGGAAGGAGTTCGGTAGCCAAAAAATTATTGTCCCGGCAAGGCATTGAAGTATATAATGGGGGCAGCTGGCAGGGATTACAATCAAAGATCAGGTAATATGAAAACGATCCTGGCAAATATTACAACCGGATGGAACTTTATTAAAGTCATCCGTGTGCTGGCCGGTATATTTATACTGGTCTCAGGCATAATGGATAGTAAAGCGATCTTTATTTTATTCGGTTCAGGCTTTTTATTGTTCTCATTATTTACTCCCGGTACATGTTGTGCATTATACCAGCCTCCTGCTCCCCCCGGCAAGTCACCTGGTCTGAAAGATATAGAATATGAAGAAGTGGGTATTAAATAATAAACTGGTGCTGGCAGGCATCATCATTGGTGCAATTGGCGGATATTTGTACTGGCGTCAAACAGGCTGTGACAGCGGTGCCTGTATGATCACTTCCAAATGGCATAACAGTACTGCGTATGGCGCATTGATGGGAGGGTTATTGCTCAGTATTTTTAAAAGAGAAAAAAATGGAAACAACGAATAAAAGGGAAAGCTTCAGTGAGATCCTCAGTGGCAGCACCCCTGTACTGGTTGATTTCTTTGCAGAATGGTGCGGGCCCTGCAGGCTGATGAAACCTATACTGGAAGAGTTACATCAGAAAATGGGAGATAAAGTTCGTATTCTGAAAATTGATATTGACAAAAGCCCGGCTTTAGCAGATAATTTGAATATTCACAGCGTACCCACGCTGATGCTTTTTCAAAATGGCAAATCACTTTGGCGGCAACCGGGTGTGGTACAGGCTTCTCAATTAGAAAAGATCATCAATCAGCATACAACCAATCAGTAATAATGCCAGAGAAAAAAATGAACCGGGGCTATCTATCCTCTGCATTAGGATGCCGTTGCCCCCGCTGCAGGGAAGGAAAACTATTTCAAAATCCTGTCAGTATAGGTTTGAAAAAGAATATGCAGATGAATAAAAATTGCCCCGTTTGCGGACAGGCAACAGAAATAGAAGTCGGGTTTTATTATGGCACCAGCTATGTTAGTTATGTACTCACCGTTGCATTGAGTGTGGCCAGTTTGGTTGCCTGGTGGGTGATCATTGGTTTGTCAATACATGATAACCGATTTTTCTGGTGGATGGGATTTAATGCTGTATTGCTATTATTCCTGCAGCCCTGGCTGATGCGCCTTAGCCGCAGCTTATGGATATCCTGGTTTGTAAAATATGATCCCGACTGGAAAGAACATCAGCCTGAAGATGTTTCTGAAAGAATGAATGCCGACCAGGCCGCGAACTGGTAATACAGTTACTGAAATTTATTTTACAGCGATCATATAGTTACTGCCTCTATCTGCACACAAAGTAATCTGGCAGTTCTCCTGTGACGGTTGATGATTGGGCACCTTTGGATAAGCAAGCCAGCCGCTAACAAGTATACTCCCTCCATGTATCTTTGTTCTTGTACCTGGCCTGATCAACATTGTCAAACTGATCTTTTTGATAGCTATACAATCAGCCTGGAAGCTAATAATGCTAAGCCTATGCGTATGTATTCATTTATTGCACCCATTCGTTTTTCGTCTGTAACTATCGGTTTGCTTTTAGTATTGAACTGCTCCTTAATCCTGAATTGCAAAAGTCCCGGGTCAGCCGCAAATTCGTCTGCCACACGGGATGGCGGATCGTTGTACAGGGAACGGATCAGCATCAATGAAGGCTGGAGGTTTATGCGATACGAAACTGAGCCGGACAAACTGATCTACGATGAACGCCCCAGAGTTGTCAACCGAAACGATAATGTAGTCGCAGATACCAGGGCTAATGAAACTGCAACAGTTGCTTCTTCTGAGAAAGTTTTAAAAAAATGGATCTTACCTGTTGCCAATGATTTTATTAAAGATCCGGCAAAACACCATCATCGTCCTGATGGAAACCCCGACAGTGATTTTCCTTTTGTACAAAACAATTTCAATGATAGTGCATGGGAACAAGTCAACCTGCCACATGACTGGGCTATTAAAGGACCATTTTATGAAGGTGACCGGGCAGAAGTAGGCGGTGGCATGGGCCGTCTTCCCAGCCAGGGCGTGGCATGGTATCGCAGGAAATTGAATATTCCCTCTGCTGATAACGGCAAATCCATTTATCTCGATATTGATGGCGCCATGTCCTATGCGATGGTTTGGCTCAATGGCAGTCTCGTAGGCGGATGGCCATATGGTTATAATTCTTTTCGCCTTGACCTTACACCTTACATAAAACCCGGTAGTGATAATCAATTGGCGATAAGACTGGACAATCCAAATAATTCAGCCCGGTGGTATCCGGGTGGTGGTATTTACCGCAATGTATGGCTGACAAAAGTAGGCCCGGTACATGTAGCACAATGGGGAACGTTCATTTCCGTAAAAGATGTTTCTGATTCATCGGCCACCATTGATCTTGCAGTTGATATCGAAAACAAGACAGGCACTGATCAAAGCATTGATATAGTTACAGAAGTTTATGCATTAAATGACAAGCTGGAAAAAGCAGGAAACAAAGTAGCCAGGTTTCCCAGGTCAGCCGTAAGCATACAGGCAGGGATGAAATTGAAAATTGAAAATTCAGTTGTCATAAAGGATCCATTATTGTGGGGACCCCCACCTTCGCAAAAACCAAATCTCTATGCAACAGTTACACGTTTGTATGCAAATGGAAAACCAATTGATGAATATGAAACCCGTTTTGGGATTCGTTCTTTAAAATTTGATCCTGTAAAAGGTGTGTTGGTCAATGGCGAAATGGTACGGATCCAGGGTGTGAACCAGCATCATGACCTGGGTGCATTAGGCGCAGCATTTAATTACAGGGCTGCCGAACGGCAATTGGAAATTTTGCGTGAACTGGGATGCAATGCCATTCGTATGGCGCACAATCCTCCGGCGCCTGAATTACTGGACCTGACCGACCGTATGGGTTTCCTTGTCATTGATGAAGTTTTTGATTGCTGGGAAAGAGGAAAAACACCCCTTGACTTTCATTTAATATTCCGGGATTGGTATGAGGCGGATACAAGATCATTTATAAGAAGGGACAGGAATCATCCATCGGTCATCGCATGGAGTTTTGGTAATGAAGTAGGCGAACAATATACCGCTGACACTGGTGCAGCGCTGGCAAAGAAACTGCATGATATCGTAAAAGAGGAAGATGATACAAGACCTGCCACAGCTTCTATGAATTATGCCAAGCCCGATATGCCTTTTCCGCAGGCGATGGACATTATTAGCCTGAATTACCAGGGAGAAGGAATACGGGATGCACCTGCATATTCACACCTGAGAGGGATCAGAACATCACCATTATATCCTGCATTTCAAAAAAAATTTCCTGATAAATCAATTGTGAGCAGTGAAACAGCATCGGCACTTAGCACCCGCGGGACCTATGTGTTTCCTGTATATGATGGTATCAGCGCACCTGTGAGTGACAGTACCGGCGGTGACCCGGAAAACAAATATGTAAGCGCTTATGAATTATATACCGCTCCGTTTGGAGCATCGGCCGACAAGGTTTTTGCTTCACAGGACAAGCATCCCTATGTGGCGGGTGAGTTTGTCTGGTCGGGATGGGATTACCTGGGGGAACCTACACCTTACTATTCTGCACGCAGCTCTTATTGCGGTATTATTGACCTGGCCGGGTTTAAGAAAGATCGTTTTTATCTCTACCAGGCCAGGTGGCGGCCTGGTTTACCAATGGCGCATATTCTCCCCCATTGGAACTGGCCCGATCGTATAGGTCAAATAACTCCCGTGCATGTTTTTACATCGGGCGATGAAGCAGAACTCTTTTTGAACGGTCGTTCTCTCGGCAAAAAGAAAAAAACAGCATTTGAATACAGGCTGCGATGGGATGATGTGAAATATGAGCCTGGTGAAGTAAAAGTTATCGCTTATAAAAACGGGAAAAAATGGGCTGAGCAAACAGTGCGGACTACAGATGATGCCGCACAATTAAAAATTACGGCAGACCGCAATACAATAAAAGCGGATGGTGAA
>DATDIX010000022.1:0-2660 GCA_036520835.1 Chitinophagaceae bacterium
CGGGGTTGCCATTGCCACCACAGCAGCCATCATTGCGAGCCAGGCTATGATCTCCGGCGCATTTACCCTGATCAGTGAAGCCATGCGGCTTAACCTCTGGCCCAAGGTCAAAATACGGTACCCTTCGGAAGAAAAAGGCCAGCTTTTCATACCAGCAGTAAATTTATTATTGTATGTAGGCTGCGTAGGTGTAGTACTGTATTTCCAAAAGTCATCTGAGATGGAAGCAGCCTACGGTTTGGCCATTATCATGACCATGCTGATGACCACTGTCCTGTTTGCAAATTATCTTGTACTGCACCGCGTAAAATCAGTCTGGATATATATTTTCCTGGCGGGTTATTTTATTGTGGAGGGAGGGTATTTTGTTGCCTTAATGGATAAATTCATTCATGGTGGTTATATTACTTTGCTGGTTGGAGGCCTAATGTTCCTCGTTATGTATGTTTGGTTCAGGGCCCGCAAGATCAAGAACCGTTACGTTGAATTTGTGCGGATGGAACATTATATTCCCAAGATACAGGAGCTGAGTAATGACAAAGCCGTTCCCAAATATGCAACACACCTTGTTTACCTGACCAGCGCCAATAATCCAAAAGAAATTGAGCATAAGATCATTTATTCCATCCTGAATAAAAAACCCAAGCGGGCCGATATCTATTGGTTCGTGCATGTAGATACGATGGATGACCCTTATACCTGCGAATACAAAGTCGAGCATATCATCCCCAATGATATCATCCGGGTTGATTTCCGGCTTGGGTTCCGGATGGAGCCACGGATCAACCTGATGTTTCGTAAAGTAGTGGAAGACCTGGTAGCTAATAAAGAAGTAAATATCATCAGCCGTTACGAAAGCCTGGCCAGCAGCAATACGGTGGGTGACTTCCAGTTCATGGTGATGGAAAAATACCTGAGCCAGGATAATGAACTCCCGTTCTTCGAACGGGTGATCATGAAACTGCACTTCTGGTTGAAAGAGCATAGCCTGTCTGAAGAAAGGGGCTTTGGCCTGGATGTTGCAAATGTGACAGTGGAAAAATTCCCGCTTATTGTAGCACCGGTGACCAACCTGAAACTGAAAAGGATCGAAGATTAAAAAAGTTACCTGTTTCTGAGCCTGCCCCGAACTTGATTCGGGGTTACTCGTTTCCGGTCCTTAAATACAATTCCTCCTGATATTATTGTATTTTCAGTTTACAGAAACCGGAAACTGTTAACCCGTAACCGGCAACAACTAACCTCAAACCAAAACGTCATTGCCCTCTTTCATCTGGTATATACTCGGCGGCATTGCATTTCTATCAATACTTGCTTATTTCCTGCAGGAAAAATTAATTTTCAAGCCGGAAAAACTCAAACAGGATTTTCAGTTCAAATACGATATCCCTTTCCGGGAATACTTTTTTGATGTTGAACCCGGTGTTCGTATTAACGGGTTGCATTTTTACCGGGAACAGCCGGCCGGTCTTATTCTTTATTTTCATGGCAATTCGCGGAGTATAAAAGGATGGGCCAAATATGCCAGGGATTTTTACCGTTATAACTATGACATAGTATTGGTGGACTACCGCGGCTTCGGCAAAAGCACCGGCAAAAGAAGTGAAAAGGATATGCTCAGCGACATGCAGTTTGTATATAAAACACTTTTGGAAAAATACCCCGAACAACACATCATCGTTTATGGCCGCAGTATCGGAAGTGGTTTTGCCACCAAAATTGCTTCAGATAATAAACCACGTTATCTCATATTGGATGCACCCTATTACAGCTTTCTTAAGGTGGTAGAACGCTTTCTGCCCATTTTACCGGTGCGGATCGTATTGCGCTTTCACCTGCGGGCAGATAAATGGATAAAACATGTTAATTGTCATACCTACATTATTCATGGCACAATGGATTGGCTGATTCCCATCAAACACAGCGAACGGCTGCAAAAGATCAATCCTGGTAAAATAACGCTGATCCGCATACATGGCGGAAGGCATAACAATCTCCCGTCTTTTGATGAGTATCATAATTTCGTCCGTGATATTCTCAAATACTGATACTCCCATTTGTTAATGATGTTCTAATTCATGTCACCGTATTGTAACTGGATTACTATTTGAACGTCCAATTACAAAACGGAGGTGTTTATGAAAAGTAAATTTTACACTTTATTCTTTATTACAATTTCTACTCTTTTCTTCTCCTGCAAAACGGCGAAGAAAATGTATGAAAAAGGCAATTATGACCAGGCTGTAGAACTGGCTGCAAAAAAATTACAGAAAAAGCCAAATGATGCAGCTACCCTGGCTATTCTCCAGGATGCTTATCGTTATGCTGTAGAAGATCACGAAGCAAGAATAAGAAATAATGCGGCCAGCAATAACGACCTGAGATGGGAATGGACCTACAACGAGTACCTTGACCTGCAACGTTTGTATGAAGCGATCCGCAGTACGCCTGCTGTATATGATATTGTCAGACCCACTGACTATTCATCTTATATAGTTACTTACAAAGAAGAAGCCGGTAATGCCCGTTATGACAGGGGGCTTGAGCTGATGCAGAATAATACCCGTAACAGTTATAAGCAGGCCTATTTTGAATTTCAAAAAGCCCTTGCCCTGAAACCCGGCGATATTTCTGCCAAACAAAAAATGGACGAAGCCTAC
>DATDIX010000023.1:0-10001 GCA_036520835.1 Chitinophagaceae bacterium
TTTTCTAAAAACCGTTTATTAACTTCCGGGTTTCCCATGGCGCCCTGTAATAAGGTGTCCACATAACCCTGGATGGCAAAGACAGGCGTTTTAAACTCATGCGAAAGGTTTTGCAGAAATTCTTTGCGGAACTGTTCATTCTGCCGCAATAATTCTATCTCCTGTTTATTTTCTTCCGCCCATGCTTCCACATCTTCGCTTACCTCATCTATACTTTTTTTAGGAAGAATGTATTTGTAGTAGGTTTCTTCCCGTTTAGTGGCTTTGGTCTGGTAAATGAATTTGTAGATCAGCTTGATCTTACGGTAAATGAATTTTTCAAGAACAAGGTTTATCAGCAAAAAACCACCCAGCAGTATAATAATAAATGAGATCATTGCTGGCTGCCATCTTTTTTCAACAGCATAAATGAGCAGGCCTACCGGAACAGCCAGCCCCAGTGCTGTAAGAAAAGAAAGCTGGCGGGGAGAAATATTTTTGATGGAGAACATAGTTGCAAGTTACTGGTTTCTGGTCGCTGGTTTGAGCCACCATGCTTGTAAACATACCAGTAACCAGTTACAAGCAACCAGTAACTATAATTCAAATTTATACCCAACCCCCTTCACCGTAGTGATACAATCGATGCCTAGTTTCTGGCGGATCTTGCGGATATGTACATCGATCGTTCTGTCGCCAACGATCACTTCATTACCCCATACCTGGTTCAGTATTTCATTGCGGAGAAAAACACGGCCGGGTTTCATAGCCAGCAGGTGCAGTAATTCAAATTCTTTTTTCGCCAGCACTACATCTTTACCATCTACCTGAACCATGAACCTTTCCGGATCAATGGTCAGCCCATTCAGTTCAAGTTTTTTGGTCTCCTGTTTATTCAGCCGGCGGAACAGTGCGTTTACCCGGCTTACAAAAACTTTGGGACTTATAGGCTTGCTGATATAGTCATCGGCACCGGTTTCCAGGCCTTTGATCTGGGTACCTTCATCGCTTATCGCAGTCAGGAAAATGATCAGTGTTTCTTTGAAAGCAGGCTGTGCCCGGAGTATCTGGCAAACTTCCACGCCTGTTTTCTTGGGCATCATCACATCCAGGATAACAAGGTCCGGCTGGTTCCGGCGGGCCTTTTCAAGGGCTTCGTCACCATCTTTGGCTGTCAATACCTCATAGCCTTCCCCGGACAGGTTGTATTTCAATATTTCCAATATATCCGGTTCATCGTCAGCTATCAGCACTTTCCGGGTATTGGTATCCATGTAATTCAAAATTTGCGCAAACCTAACTGGATTTTAGGTCACATGGAAATGAGGGCCTGTTGTTCATACAGACTTAATGTAAACTTAATACAAACCGCCCCCCGAAATCTTTTAACAGTTTGCAACCAGCGGATGGCTGCCTAATGTCATCTATATCAATGCTAAATAGGATAAGTCGATCTTCCGCATTAATTTTGCAATACTGTTCCGTATGATCGTAAAAACCAGGTTCCTTATTCTGACAGGCTTGCTGCTTGTTTTGTGTCAGTTGACAACTGCTCAGACCTCGTTTATTTCATTCCCCGATACAGCCAGGGACCTCGATAGTTTCAAACCTCCTAAAAACCGGGAGTTATTTCACGACTACATTGATGCCGAACAAAAAAATATCCTGAAATCAGACGGGAAAGGAGATAACCAGTTTACTCCTTCCTCCAACGAGGAGGTCAACTTCCTGCTGACAAATGCGCTGGTAAGCCGGGTTGACTGGTTGCAATATAAAATTGAAAAAGACAGTATAATTAACCCGCAAAACAAAGTACGCTACCTCCGCGGTATAGAGAACCTGCTGAAATTTTTTAACAACAATGTCCGGGCAAAAAAGGTGAACCCGGTATTGCTGCCGGATATCATCACTGCCTATGAAAGTTGTATGCAGTTGGATAAAGAAGGCAGATCCATAGAGCCTGTCATTAAGGGTCAGCCTTATGAAGTGGCGTTATCCATTGCAAAAGCGGACAGGACAACATTTGAAAAAAATGAAGGATACTGGCCGGCCCAGCATGCTGTTGTTCTGAAATACTGTGTGCTGAACCCCTCGCAAACTTTTTTGATATTAAAAGATAACCCGGATGTTCCTTTTGCTGACAGCCTGGTAAGAGCGGTGTCTAAAAAATACCCGAAGCAATTATATGACTATGCACAGGCCAGTAACAAGCTGGGGGTTATTATCCGTAATATTAAGGATGATGTGTTCATCAGTACGGTAGCACGGATGGCCCGGAGCAAGAGCGGCCAGCAATATTTCCCTTTCCTTGATAATATCGTAAAAGGAAAAATAACGATCGAACAGATCGATGCAATAGAAAGCGATTCAGTGCTCTATTACAAACTACTGGTAAAAACGCAGATGGATTATGTGGAAAGATTGCTGAAAAAGGATACAGCTTTTGCTTATAAAGATCTAACTGCAAAACTGGAGAAAAAAGCAAAAGATGTTTTTGTCAATACCATTAATGGGCTGCATAATGAAAATGATGAAGTCAGGTTCAGGTGCATTCAGGCATTGAGTGCGGAAGAACTGTATTATTTAGCTGTACTGACAGACGGGTTGATCTATACATCCAGTTATACAAAAGGGGTTTACCCGTTGATGATGAAAAAGATCAACCAGCGGCCGGATTCTTTATTGATGAGCCTGCATTTTGATCATTACCGGAAATTCATCAGCCAGGCAGCCGCTTACAATACACTCGGAAATTTTCTTTCATCCTTTCCCAGCCATTCTGATGCAGATGACCTGATGAGAGCTTTTGTGAGCAGGCTCGAAAGAACGGAAGGCCTGGAAGATGGAGTGGATGTTGCCGATTCTTATGCCAGTATTGTTGAAACATTAAAGCCAAGAGCTGCTGAGATGCTGAAAAACGTGCAGGCAAACTATGAAAGAAATGTGGCAGAGAATAACCCGAGGGGAATAGCCATCTATAATATCCTGAACAAACTATTTCTTTCTGCGGATACGCTGCAAAAAATAGACCTGGCCAAAGAACTGGGGATACCTCCCGTATATAATGTTCCGTTTTCTACGCTGACAAACGACAGTGGTGCAGTGGTCGTACAGGTTTTCTTTTATGGAGATAAGGACGGGCAGGGAATTTTTACCGGCTTTCAACGCATGTTCGGCAATGCTGACTGGAAGATAGACAGGAGTAATAAACAATGGATCGTCATAAGGTCGCTGAAAGGGAAACCGGTTTTTATTTATGCCAATATTCCGTTTGATGAAGAGACCGGCGAAGATGATAAAGCCCAAAAAGCGCTGGGGGCCTACCTGGAGGAAAAGAAACTGAACCCTTCTATAACTATTCATCGCGGGCACAGCTATTTTGCCAACAGCACGATCGATTATATGGCCCCGTCTTCACGTATTGTATTTATGGGTTCATGCGGCGGTTTTCATTTGATCGACCTGATCCTGCATAAATCCGAAGATGCACACATCATTGCCTCCAAGCAGATCGGCAGAACATCGATCAATAAACCTTTTTTCGAATTGCTTACCGGCCGCCTCAGGAATGGCGATAATATTGACTGGATACCTTTCTGGAAAGAATTCAAGGCCAAAGCCGATACGGATGGATTTGAAGACTATATACCTCCTTACAAAAATCTTGGCGCCATATTTATTAAGGCATACAAAAAAGCAATGGGCGACGATGAAAATAAAGCGTTTTAATGCCAGAATTGAAAATGAAAGAGTATCACACTTCTCCTTATTCGGGCTAAATATTGTAATGCATTTTCCACTTATAAAGTTTTTCTTCTTTTTATCTCTTTTCTCCTGAGCTTGCCGAAGGATGTCTCTTTGCTTTCACTTAGTTTTGCCATTTCTTCAACAACAACATTTTGCCAGGAACTAAAAAAACATTTTTCGATTTTGCTTTATTGCGACGGGTGTTCGGGTATGCATCTCCCTATAAAAAGAAATTTTACCTGTCAGTAGCGCTGGCGATCATCCTGGCAGTTATTACCCCTGTCCGGCCATTGCTGATACAACTGACCGTTGATGAATACATCACCCATTCCATCGGGTATATGATCATTAATATCACGCTTATCCAGATCGGGTTATTACTGGTGGAAACAATTTTACGGTTCCTGTTTTCATTTATGACCAACTGGCTTGGGCAGGCTGTGGTAAAAGACATGCGGGTGGCTGTATATAAAAAGATACTGGGATTGAATCTTTCCCAGTTTGATAAAACACCGATCGGGACACTGACGACAAGAACGATCAATGATATTGAATCCATCAACGACATATTTGCGGAAGGATTGGTGCCTATCATCGCCGACCTGTTATCAATAGTTTGTGTACTGGCATATATGTTCTCAGTTGATCCCGTACTTACATTGATTGCGCTGATACCCTTTCCGTTAATGATTGTGGCTACTTATTATTTCAAAGAAAGTATTAACCGGTCTTTTTTCAAAGTGAGAAATGCGGTTGCGAGCCTCAATGCTTTTGTACAGGAACATTTAACGGGTATGCCGGTGGTACAGGCATTTTCTGCTGAAGAAAGGGAGTTCAAAAAGTTTAAAGCGATTAACCGGGAACACAGGAATGCAAACATCAGGGCAATTTTTGCTTACTCAGTTTTCTTTCCCCTGGTAGAAATAGTACTGGCTTTATCCATCGGGCTTATTGTTTGGTGGACCTCTAAAGAAGCGTTGGATCTCCGGCAAAGCCAGCAGGGAGTTGTCGTTTCGTTTATTCTTTGCCTCAACCTGTTGTTTCGTCCGTTGCGTGTATTGGCGGATAAGTTCAATGTGCTTCAAATGGGGATCATTGCCAGCGAAAGAGTTTTTAAAGTGCTGGATAACCCGGATTATATTCCTGAATCCCATAAAAATGCTTATAAACCATCAGCAGGTCTGGAAGGAAAAGTTGATTTTGAAAAAGTATGGTTTGCTTATGATGATGATAACTATGTTTTAAAAGATGTAAGTTTTAGCATCAATGCCGGCGAAACTGTTGCGATAGTAGGACATACGGGGAGCGGCAAAACAACCATCATCAGTTTATTGAACCGGTTATATCATATTCAAAAAGGTTCGGTCAGGATAGACAATATTAATATAGAGCAATATGACCTGGAGTTTTTGAGAAAGAATATTGGCGTTGTATTGCAGGATGTTTTTCTGTTTTCCGGATCGGTAATGGAGAATATTACGCTTCGTAATCCAGGAATAGCAAAAGAACAGGTAATAGCAGCGGCAAAGCTGATCGATATGCATGATTTCATTATGCAGTTACCCGGAGGCTATGATTATAACGTGATGGAAAGAGGCATTACCCTGTCGCTGGGTCAGCGCCAGTTATTGTCATTCATCCGTGCTTTATTGTATAATCCCCGGATACTGATACTGGATGAAGCCACCTCTTCCGTGGACACGGAAAGTGAAATGCTGATCCAGCATGCTATTGATACGCTGATAAAAGACAGGACAGCTATTGTTATCGCCCATCGGCTCTCTACCATCCGCAAAGCCAGTAAAATAATTGTGCTGGACAGGGGAGAGATCAGGGAAATAGGAACCCATACGGAACTACTCGCCAAAGGCGGATTTTATGCCAAATTACATGAAATGCAGTTTGAAAAGCACAGGGCTTTAAGCTGACAGGGTACAGGTTACAAAATCCTGTAATTCCGGTTCGTTTTTGACGCCTCCCCCTTATCTTTGCGCCAAATTTCAGGAACGCATGGCCTTACAACGTGTCAAATGCTTATTGGTAGCGGTTTTCAGCTTATTTTCAATCTCTGTTTTTGCCCAGCCGGAACATGAAGATCACGGCGCTGGAGAGACTAAAAAAGAAGATGGCCATGAAGGCGGGAAAAAAGAAGGTTTTAATGCCTCAGAAGTCATTTTTGGTCACGTTTTAAATGCACATGAGTTTCATTTCCTGGATATCGGCGACCACCCGGTTACCATCCCTCTCCCGGTAATATTATACTCACCCCAAAGAGGTTTTACGACATTCATGTCTTCTAAGTTTGAGCATGGGCATAAAGCGCATAAAGGATATGCTATACTTACTGAGCATTCCATTCATGAAATGGGATTAGATCCCAAGAAATTTTATGCAGGAGATATCGTGGCGGTAAATGATGCCGGCCAGTTTGAGGCTGCTGTAAAAGTTTATGACCTGTCACTTACCCGTAATGTGGTGCAAATGCTATTAGCCTTAATTGTATTTGTATTCATCATGCTGCGTATAGCCAAAAGATATAAAAGCGGGGTAGGTGTTACTTCTGCACCAAAAGGCTCTCAAAGTTTATTAGAGCCGGTCATCACTTTTGTTCGTGATGAGGTAGCAAAGCCTAACCTGGGACACAAATACGAAAAGTATTTACCATACCTGCTGACTGTTTTCTTTTTCATTCTTATCAATAATATTTTCGGATTGATACCCGGTTCAGCCAATGTAACGGGTAATATCGCTTTTACTGTTGTATTAGGCCTCATCTCTTTTGTGGTGATCCTTTTCAGTTCCAATTCGCATTACTGGGGTCATATCTTTAACCCGCCGGGAGTACCGCTGGGTGTAAAGTTCATCCTGGTGCCGGTGGAGTTCCTGAGTGTTTTTATCAAGCCCTTTGCGCTGATCATTCGTCTTTTTGCAAATATGGTGGCGGGTCACATTATCATTATTTGTCTCATTTCACTGATATTTATTTTCGGCCAGTTAAATCCGTTTGCAGGCTGGGGTGCTTCTCCGCTGGCGATCGGGTTTACTGTATTTATTTACCTGATCGAGGTGTTAGTAGCATTTTTACAGGCGTTCATTTTTACCATGCTGACGGCGGTATTTATCGGGCAGGCACTGGAAGGAGCGCATCATGATGAAGCACAGGCGGCACATCATTAAAATTGTATTTTTTAACTATCAATAATTACAACATGGATTTATTTCTTTTAGAGGCGGTTGCGAATGCAGGTGGTGCGATCGGTGCAGGTTTGGCTGCTATCGGTGCCGGTATCGGTATCGGTCAGATCGGTAAAGGCGCTGTTGAAGCGATTGCCCGTCAGCCTGAAGCATCAAACGACATTCGTGGCAACATGATCCTGACTGCGGCCCTCGTTGAAGGTGCTGCGCTATTTGCGATCATCGTTGGCTTCCTGGCAATGGTATTATAATCATTGCAAAAAAATTACTGCATCCAATGCACAGGGCGGAGGATGCAGTATTTAATCACCCTAAATCCCCTTTGCTTCACTTTGTTCGCAATGACGGGGATTTAGAAAGTTCTTTAAAATTGAAAGAGTGATTTTGTAACTGGCTGCAATACTGTCCTGAGTTTATCGAAGGATCAGCTTTGTTGCAGTTTACCCGGAACACTGAGCAAAGCGAAGTGGAAGGGCACTCTTGTACGTTTAGTAATTCTACTGAACAATTAATGACTGGTTTGTGAAACAAGGAACTTAATTAGCAAATCAGCAAATTATCGAATTAGCAAATTGTATTTATGAAATTACTTACTCCTGAATTTGGTTTATTGATCTGGACATTGCTGGCCTTCCTGATCGTGTTCTTTATTTTAAAAAAACTGGCATGGCCCGCCATTATCAAGGGTCTTCGTGACCGGGAACAAAGTATTGCCAGCTCACTGGAAACTGCAGAGAAAGTAAAAGCTGAAATGATGCAGTTAAAGAATGAAAACGAAGCCTTGCTTGCCAAAGCCCGTGAAGAAAGAGCCCAGTTGCTCAAAGAAGCAAGGGAAACCAAGGACAAAATTATTAATGAAGCCAAAGAGCAGTCAAAAATTGAGGCCAATAAAATAATTACGGAAGCACAAGCGGCTATCAATACCCAAAAAATGGCGGCGCTGACGGAAGTAAAGAACCAGGTAGGTAAACTGGTGATAGAAGTAACAGAAAAAGTGCTGAGAAGAGAGCTGGGAAGTAAAGAAGCCCAGGAAGCCCATATCAAAGGGTTGGTTGATGAAGTGAAATTGAATTAATGTAATGATTTGAAGATTTGGTAATGTGACGATGTAATTTCCAAATTTCCAAATTTCCAAATTGAAAATTTCCAAATTGAATTATGCCTAATCCACGTTTAGCAACCCGGTATGCAAAGTCGCTGCTTGGTCTGGCTATAGAAAAAGGACAACTGGAGCAAGTGTATGCAGATATGCAATGGTTGCAATTGGTATGCAAAAGCAACCGTGATTTTGTAACATTGCTGAAGAGCCCGGTCATTTCAGGAGATAAAAAAATCAAAATAGTAGAGGCTGTTGCCAAGGGCAGGCTAAACAAGCTTACTGCAGCTTTTAATACACTACTTACCAATAAAAGCCGGGAAAGCAATTTGCCCGAAATAGCTACAGCATTCATCACCCAATACAAGGAGTATAAAAAGATCTATACTGTTAAATTAACTACCGCAACTCCGGCCGGGGAAGAGGTAAAAAAAGCCATCGTCAACCAGGTAAAAAAGAGCGGCGGATTTGAAAATATTGAACTGGAAGAAAAGGTGGACAAGGATATTATCGGCGGATTTGTGCTGCAGGTGGGCGACAAACTGGTAGATGCCAGCATAGCTTACGACCTGAAGGCTATCGCCAAACAGTTTGAGAATAACGACTTTATTTATAAGATCAGGTAGTACAGGGAGCAGATCTAAATACTATTGAAGACCCGTCTTGCTATGCAAGCGGGTTTTTTTTTGCCGCAAAACGGATTGAATCATATTATAACTAACTTTAGTATCATCTAAAAACAACTGCCATGAAGAAATTATACTTATCCTTTTTGGTGATAGGTTTATTTGCCAGCGCTTTATTACAAGCACAACAGAACAAGTGTGGTTTTGCCTATACAATGGAACAGGCCCGTGCCAGGGGCTTCCGTGATGATGCTTTTGAAGCAGAGATAGCCAGACTTATTCAGCAAAAACTACAGCAACAGGGACAGGGTCGTTTATTTTTTACAGGACCGGTAACCCTGCCGGTAATTTTCCATGTTATTCATCGGGGTGAAACAGAAGGTGGGATCGGTTCTCAAAACCTGAGTCAGGCTATTATACAAGCGCAGCTAAACCAGTTAAATGCCGACTTTGCAAATCTTTCGGGCTCACTTTATGCGGGAATAGCAACGGATGTACAGATACAGTTTTGCCTGGCACAGCAGGATCCCGGCGGAGTAGCGCTTGCCCAACCGGGCATACACCGGATAAATGGAATAACGCAGGGATGGAGTGATGTCAATACCGGAGCGGCTTTTGATAGTCCCGGAGAAATCATCGCATATTTTGATGGTACCATAAAGCCGGCATCTATATGGGACCCCACCCGATATATAAATATCTGGACCGCCGATATGAATGCAAGTGGCTTATTGGGGTATGCATCTTTTCCTGCGCTAAGTGGTTTACCGGGGCTGCCAAATAGTGAAACAGATCTTTCGGCTGGCGTAGTTATGGCGGCAGGTTCTGCCGGCAGTGTATCTACCCTGGGTTATGCAGCACCATATAATATGGGCCGTACACTTACACATGAGTTAGGCCATTTTTTTGGATTAAGACATATATGGGGTGATGGTGATTGTACAGCGACTGATTATTGCGCTGATACCCCGCCCCAGGACCAGGAAACTGCTGGCTGCCCCGCCCCGGGAACACTTAATAATTGTATACCGAACGTACCCAAGATGTTTGAAAATTATATGGATTACAGCAACGATGCCTGTTTGAATACATTTACTGCAGACCAGGCAATACGAATGCAAACGGTAATGGATTTTAGTCCGCGGCGTCTTTCTTTGATCACTTCCACCGCCTGTACGCCACCGGTGCCCAATGCGATTTCTTTCCTGACAACAACGACTGCTACTACTGAAGCCCCAACTGTATTGACATGCCCGAGATATAAAGAGGTCACTGTGTCTTTAAGAGCGGCAGTAGCTGCTTCGGGTAATGCAACAGTTACTTTTAACTTAGCGGGCACAGCGCTCAATGTAGCCGAT
>DATDIX010000024.1:0-6017 GCA_036520835.1 Chitinophagaceae bacterium
ACAGGTGGCCGTATTGATCATTGGCGGGTTTGCTACCATTTATTTTGCATTGACCATAGTAAGTGAAAAATTCGGATTAGGCAGGGATGCCATTGCCGGTTTCAATACTTTATTAAAGGAAGCGCCGGATCATTTTCATATGATATTAAGCAAACCGACAGCTGATTCATCGCAGGAATACATTAATAAGTATTTGTTGTTACCGGGCCTGGCTATGTATTTCGCAGGTCAGTGGATCGTGAACCTGAATTACTGGGGATGCAACCAGTATATCACCCAGCGTGCATTGGGCGCCGATCTGCAAACAGCCCGTAAGGGGATATTATTTGCCGGGTTTCTCAAATTATTTATGCCGGTTATTGTTATGCTGCCCGGTATTGCTGCATATGTATTAAATAAAAGCGGCCACCTGGAAGTAAATGGAATGGATAGTGCCTATTCATCCATACTCGGATTTTTACCAGCCGGTTTAAAAGGATTGTCTATTGCTGCTTTGACAGCAGCTATCGTTGCATCGCTTGCAGGAAAACTTAACAGCATTTCCACCATTTACACTTATGATATCCATAATAAGTATTTTAAAAAGAAGAAAACAGTTGCAACAGTGCAGGGTGATGTTTTGAATACTTTAGAAACTGAAATGGCAGCAAATGCGGATGAAAAAAAGCAAGTATGGACCGGGAGAATAGTGGCTATTATTGCCATTTTCATTTCATTGCTCTTTACCTGGGAAGATCTGTTAGGTATTGGTGGCGAAGGCGGTTTCACCTTTATTCAAAAATATACCGGCTTTATCAGTCCCGGGGTATTTGCTATGTTCATATTAGGTATGTTCTGGAAAAGAACAACCGGTGCGGCAGCGGTGGCTGGTCTTATTACCGGATTGGTACTGGCCATCTTCTTTAATAATTATGCCGTATCCATTTTTGGAAACGAAACATGGTTATATACAGCTTTCAAAACAGTAGAAGATGGTAAAGAAGTATTCCAGATACCTTTCCTGATAAATATGGGCTGGTCATTTTTCTTTACCGTATTGATAATGGTTGGTTTTAGCCTGGCAGGGCCAAAAGTAAACCCGAAAGCATTTGTGCTGGATAAAGAAATGTTCAAACTGAAACCATCCATTGTAGCTATGATCGTAGTTACATTGTTAATACTTACCGTGCTGTATGCAAAATTCTGGTAAGCCGAAAGGCATCATTTATTAGTAAAATAAAATATGAGCCAGCTACATTATCCAAACCAGCAACGCTTATTAGTAGCGGTTGACTGTATCATTTTCGGTTTTACCGGGAATGAATTAAAAGCATTATTGGTTAAAAGACAACTGGAGCTCGAGATGGGAAAATGGTCGCTGATGGGAGGATTTGTAAATGAAAATGAAAGTGTGGAAGCAGCAGCAACCAGGGTACTGGACCAGCTTACGGGACTTACCGATATCTATATGGAACAGTTGTTTTGTTTTGGCGATGTAAAACGTGATCCCGGCGGCCGCGTAGTTTCAGTGGCTTTTTATGCCCTGATAAAAATTGATGATTATGATCAGCAACTGATGAAGGAACATAATTCGCAATGGTTCCCGATCAATAAGATTCCTTCATTGGTATTTGATCATAAGCAGATGATCAAACTGGCCCGGCAAAGATTGAAAGAAAAAGCCACCACCCACCCGATCGGGTTTGCCCTGCTTCCCCGCAAGTTTACCCTGCAGCAACTGCAGGGACTATATGAAGCGATCTATGAGACCTCTTTTGATAAAAGAAATTTCATCCGGAAGATCCATTCGCTTGACATATTGCACAAACTGGAGGAGAAGGATAAAGCGTCATCAAGGAAAGGGGCTTTTTATTATGTGTTCGACCGGAGTAAATACGACCAGTTAGATAAGGAAGCCATTCAATTTCTTTAAATAACTAAAACTAAATACACATGAAGATCATTTTTTCTTTTCTATTATCAGTAATCATACAGGGGATCGTTTTTGCACAGGTAAAAATGTCCATTACTGCGGAAAATTCTTCGCCGGTAATCAGCCGGCATATCTATGGCCATTTCTCCGAGCACCTCGGCCGATGCATCTATGATGGTTACTGGGTCAGCGACACATCCACATTGCAACGCAAAGACAGGATCAGGCTGGACATTGTAGAAGCATTGAAGAAAATAAAGATACCTAACCTGCGCTGGCCGGGTGGTTGCTTTGCCGATGAGTATCATTGGAGGGACGGGATCGGTAAAAGAGAAGCAAGGCCTAAAATGATCAATACGCATTGGGGCAATGTGACAGAGGATAATAGTTTTGGTACCCATGAGTTTTTAGAACTATGCAGTTTATTGAATACCGAACCTTATATAGCAGGCAATGTCGGAAGCGGCACCGTGGACGAAATGAATAAATGGGTCGAGTACCTGAATTTTGATGGCCTGAGCCCGATGACGGAATTAAGAAAGCAAAACGGACGGTCAGCGCCCTGGAAAGTGCAGTACTGGGGTGTGGGAAATGAAAACTGGGGATGTGGCGGCAATATGACTGCAGATTATTATGCTGACGAGTATCGCCGCTACGCTACATATTGCAAGAACTATCCGGGTGCTCCTTTAAAGAAGATCGCAGGGGGTGCAAACTCCTTTGATTACAACTGGACAGAAACCCTGATGAAAAAAGTACCTCTCAATTTGATGTGGGGTATTTCGCTTCATTATTATACATTGATGGGTGACTGGAGTAAAAAAGGATCGGCAACACAGTTTGATGAGAAAGGTTATTTCACCACGATGCAAAAAACATTGCGTATGGATGAATTAATCACGAGGAACTCTACCATTATGGACCGGTACGACCCGACAAAAAGAGTGGCATTAGTAGTGGATGAGTGGGGTGTATGGACGGATGTGGAACCCGGCACCAATCCCGGTTTCCTTTACCAGCAAAACAGTATGCGTGATGCACTGATCGCCGGAGTCAACCTGAATATTTTCAATAACCATGCGGACCGGGTAAAAATGGCCAACCTTGCCCAGACCATCAACGTGCTGCAGGCGCTGATCCTTACTAAAGGAAACCAGATGCTGCTGACGCCAACTTATCATGTATTCGATCTTTATAAAGTTCACCATGATGCCAAACTGCTGAAGGTAAATTTTACCAGCCCGGATTATACTGTCGGAACTGAAAAGATACCGGCCCTTAATGTGTCGGCATCGCAGGACTCAACTGGTATTGTACATATTTCTTTAGTGAATATGGATGTGAATAAGAGTATCACTATCCGCAGCTCTTTGTTTGATATCAACTGGAAAACGGTGGAAGGGCAGGTGATCACTTCAGAGAAATTTACCGATATCAATACATTTGAAAAACCGGACCTGGTGAAGCCGGCTGTTTTCAAGGGAGCGAAAAAGGAAGGGAACGACCTGGTGGTTACTCTGCCAAAATTATCAGTTGTAGTACTGGAATTAAAACCATAACGGCTATATGAAATTCAATTTGCCTGTTCCCTTTTTGTTTATCATCCTAAGCACTGGTGTATTTGTCTCCCATGCACAGGTCAATCATCCCATTATTGTCCAGGCAAATAAACCCGGCCCTGTCATTCAGCCAACCATGTACGGTGTTTTTTTCGAGGACATCAACTTTGCGGCCGACGGGGGTCTTTATGCAGAACTTGTAAAGAACCGCTCATTTGAATTTGCAGAACCATTGATGGGCTGGGATAAAAGGAACCAGGATAACAAAGGAAATGTGCTGATCATTAACCGGGGCGCTGATCATTCTTCCAATCCAAGATTTGCAAGGGTTACAGTTTTAACCGATACGGGTCATTATTCTTTAACCAATGAAGGATTTCGCGGCATGGGGATCAAAAAAGATAACAATTATATTTTTTCTATACTTGCCAAACAACTGCAGGGAGAACCCCGGGAACTTGTTGTCCAGTTATTGAGTGAAAAAGGGGAAGTGATCGCTAACAGCAGGGTAAAAGTTTCCGGTAATGAATGGAAGATCTATAAAGTTTCTTTTTCACCAATTGCTACTTCCGCCAAAGCTTCCATGAAAGTCTGGTTTCGTGGAAAAGGAGTGACAGATATCGACATGGTATCATTGTTTCCCGAGGATACATGGAAAAACAGGCCCGGTGGTTTACGAAATGACCTTGTACAATTACTGGCCGATATGAAACCCGGCTTTGTTCGTTTCCCCGGCGGCTGTATCGTCGAAGGCAGAGATCTGTCAAACCGGTATCAATGGAAAAAAACAGTAGGCAATATTGATAAACGGGAGCTTATCATTAACCGGTGGAATACGGAATTCAAACACCGGGCAACACCGGATTACTTTCAGAGTTTTGGTTTGGGTTTCTACGAATATTTTTTATTGTCAGAAGATATAGGGGCGGAGCCATTACCCATTATCAATTGTGGGATGGCCTGCCAATATAATACAGGTGAAGTAGTACCTGTTGAAGAACTGGACACTTATATACAGGATGCACTGGACTTAATTGAATTTGCTAACGGTCCTGTAAATAGTGAGTGGGGAAAGCTGAGAGCAGAAATGGGGCATCCCGAACCATTTAATTTAAAGATGATCGGCATCGGTAATGAACAATGGGGTCCGCAATATGTAGAGCGGTACAGGGCTTTTGCCGTTTCTATTCATAATAAATACCCGGGTATAAAACTGGTGACAAGCCTGGGACCAAGTGCCAGCGGGCCTTTGTTTGATTACCTGAACCCAGTGATGCGCAAATTAAATGCAGATATACTGGATGAACATTATTACCTGCCACCCGACTGGTTTCAGAAGAATGCAAAGCGCTATGACAGCTATGATCGTAATGGTCCCAAAATTTTTGCCGGCGAATATGCTGCCCATGTTCGTGGTACAGAAGGTACAAGAAGAAATACATGGCTGGCCGCTTTATCAGAAGCTGCATTTATTACAGGGCTGGAAAGGAATGCAGATGTAGTTCATATGACATCTTATGCCCCGTTGTTTGCCCATGCTGATGCCTGGCAATGGGCGCCTGACCTGATCTGGTATGATAACCTCCGCTCTTATGGCACGCCAAATTATTATGTACAGAAATTATTTTCAGTAAATAAAGGATCGCAGGTAGCGCCGGTGCTGATGAATAAGGAGGTCATAGCAGGACAGGATAGCTTGTATGCCACCGCTTCCATTGACAGCTCAGGCCAGGAACTGATCGTGAAGCTGGTCAATCTGTCGGATAAACCACAAACAAAGAACCTGGTGATTGAAGGGATAAAGAAAAGAGCAAAGCAAGCGGGAGTTACTGTATTAAGCAGCGGCGTTGATCAGTTGAATTCTTTTGATGAACCGACGGCGATTATACCCGTGGATAAAACGGTCGCTGTTACCGGGAAGAATATTTTGCTTGAACTGGCCCCTTATTCTGTAACTATATTTCGTATAAAGGCAGAGATAAAAAAATAGCGCATAACCAAATTTATAATCAGCAGCAATGAAAAATCAATTATTCTTTTTATCATGTGTGGCCATCCTGACCGGTTTGGCTGCCTGCAACAGCAATCAAAACACAACAACCATGGAGGAAACTAAAACAGGTATCCGCAAAGCAAGTTTTGGTAATGTGGATGGAAAGGAAGTATTTCTCTATACACTCACTAACAGTAAGGGAAACCAGGTAAGGATCACTACGTATGGCGGTATCATGACATCGTGGACAGCAGCAGATAAGAATGGTAAAAGATCAAGTATCATTGTTGGTTTCGACAGCCTGGCACCTTATTTAGAGCAACCACCTTATTTCGGGGCTTTGGTCGGCCGGTATGGCAACAGGATCGCCAATGGCAAATTCAAATTAGACAGTGTTGAATATACCCTGGCGACCAATAATGGTAAAAATCATTTACATGGCGGTAAAAAAGGGTATGATAAAGTGGTTTGGGATGGCGCCATTGTCAACGATTCTACACCAACCTTATTGCTGAGTTATATTAGTAAGGATGGAGAAGAAGGTTATCCCGGT
>DATDIX010000025.1:0-5316 GCA_036520835.1 Chitinophagaceae bacterium
AATTTAAATTCTGAGCATCGCTTTGCCCGAAATTGTTTTTAATAAAAACAGGGACATTAATATAATCAAGCAAAATCTCATTCTGGGTATAATTAGAAGGGACTTGCTGATAGCCATACTGATCTAGTGTCTTTGTGAAATTCCCATCAACTAAGTGACGATTAGTTTCATAGCCAATTCCCGTACTAATAAATAATTTCTTTTGAAGCGGGATATTGATAAATAAATTTGTTTGCCCGTATGGAGACAGTTGTTGATCTGTTCCTGTTAGCATATTGACAAGTAAGGAATTTCCAAGAGAAAATGTGAAATCAAATGACGTCTTTTTGGGCTCCTGAGCGTTTGTTTGAAGCTGCCATAACAACAAAAACCAAATGAAGGCAGCAGTCATGATCTTTTTCATAATATTTAAATTATTGATAAAAAATAAACAATACAATCTGATCAATACATACTCGTAGAACTATTCGACTTATGAATCAAACTTCTTTTGACAATCCGGGAAGGAAATGAGGAAAATAGCCCCGATAAGGAGGTTAAAGATTTTCATGTTAGAAGGTTTTGAGGTTAGAAAATGGTATTTAAAGATAAATCAAACCGAAAATTTCCTCCAAAAAATATTACCCGGGTAGTGTCTTAAATTGCTCTTTCATTGACCACAGACGAACAATTGCTAAACCGCAAATACGATGACTTTGTGTTCATTTACAGGAACCCGTGGCAAACTAAGGCCCTACCCCTATTTTTGCCGGATGGCTGTAAAATGGGCAAAACTTAATTTTGTGGTTTTAAAGACAGGAGACAATTTTACCAGTCACATTAAAAATTTTAAACGAAACAGTTAATGGCAAGAATAATCGGCGTGGCGAATCAGAAAGGAGGCGTGGGAAAAACAACTACCGCTATCAACCTGGCGGCTAGTTTAGCGGTGCTGGAGTTCAAAACGCTGCTGGTAGACGGCGACCCGCAGGCTAACAGTACTACTGGTGTTGGCTTTGACCTGCATAATGTTACCCAGAGCCTCTACGACTGTATGGTGAACGAGGCCAAGGCCCGGGATGTGATCCTGAAAACAGAGATACCCAATCTTGACCTGATTCCTTCCCATATTGACCTGGTCGGTGCGGAAATAGAAATGATCAATTATCCCAACCGGGAAATGGTATTAAAGAATATTCTTGAGCCCGTCCGGGAAGACTATGATTTTATCATCATTGATTGCTCTCCTTCTCTCGGGTTGATCACGGTCAATGCACTGACGGCGGCAGACTCCGTGGTGGTGCCGGTACAATGCGAATTTTTTGCGCTGGAAGGATTGGGAAAACTTTTAAATACCATCAAGATCGTTCAGAGCCGTTTAAATACCGATCTGAAAATAGAAGGCATCTTAATGACCATGTATGATGGTCGTTTACGGCTTTGCAACCAGGTGGTAAGCGAAGTGCGCCGTCATTTTGAAGACATGGTATTCAGCACTATTGTACATCGGAATGCCCGCCTTGCGGAAGCGCCAAGTGTTGGCAAACCCGTAATTTTATATGATGCCACCAGTAAAGGCTCCATGAATTATCTCAACCTGGCAAAAGAGATACTGCAAAAGAATGATATGACGAAGATCAAACAGGAAGAGAGGATTCTTGAATTGTGAAATTTTGAAATTGGGAGATTTTGAAATTGCAATTTCCCGATTTCCCAATTGTATTTTTCAAAATTTCGTAAATGACCAACCCCAAACAAAATAAAGAAGCTCTCGGAAAAGGTATCCGCTCTTTGTTACAGAGTATTGACACCGACCTGAAGACGAGCAGCGGGCATTTAAAAAACACCGTGGTAGAAACAGCCACCGGCACCAACCGTATCCCGGTTGATGAGATAGAGACCAATCCCAAACAGCCCCGCAAAGATTTTGACGAACAATCGCTCAAAGAACTGGCAGATTCCATCAAGCTGCATGATATCATTCAACCCGTAACGGTTTCAAAACTTCCTTCCGGCAAATACAGGCTGATATCAGGCGAACGCCGCTGGAGAGCTACTAAAATGGCAGGTTTGAAAGATATTCCTGCATACATACGCCAGGCCAATGATGCGCAATTATTAGAACTGGCATTACTGGAAAACCTGCAACGGGAAGACCTCAATGCCATGGAGATTTCATTGAGCTACAAACGGATGATGGAAGAACTGGATTATACGCAGGAGCAGGTAGCCGAGAGAATGGGAAAAGACAGGAGTACAGTTGCTAATTTCATCCGCTTGCTGAAATTGCCTCCTGATATTCAGCTCGCCGTCCGAAATGGTGAAATAAGCATGGGACATGCAAGGGCCCTTGTCAATGTTGACACGATTGATAAACAACTCTACATTTTCAAAGAGATACGGGAAAAAGGTCTGTCTGTCCGCCAGACGGAAGCCCTTGTCCGCAACCTTTATAAACAAAGCGGTGGTGTTAAAAAAACTTCAAAAAGCAGCTTATCTCCCATCTATCAGAAAATAGAAGATAACTTAGCGTCGCATTTCAGCACCCGGGTAAAACTAAAGAACAGCAGTAACGGCAGCGGGCAGATCATAATCGAATATTACTCGCAGGAAGAACTGAATAAGATACTCGGGCAAATTGTTAGAGTTGAATAGCTGTTCATCGCTTCGCCCGGCCTGATGTATAAAATGAGAATACTTAAACTGCATTTTTTCAACCGTTATTTTATTATGATAGCTGCCCTTTTCATGGTAGCCCTGCCCGTTTTTGCCCAGGAAAAAGAAACCTTGGTTTCGGTTGATAGCACTGCGACCACTAACATTGATACATCAAAAGACGGCAAAAAGAAAAAAGTAAGAGTGTATGATCCGGGTAAAGCAGCAACCCGTTCCGCTATTTTGCCGGGCCTGGGCCAGATTTATAATAAAAAATACTGGAAGCTGCCTATCGTTTACGGTGCGTTGGGCGTATCGGCCGGTCTCGTTGTTTATAACCTCACCAATTACAAGGATACCCGGTATGCCTACACCGCAAAATACAATGCTTCACAACCAGGTGCAACTGCAGAGGATACCGCCGCATTACAATATATAAAACCACCCCTGGAACGTTATTCAACTGAAACATTACGTTATTACCGCGACCAATATCGCCGCGATCTTGATTATGCTGTTCTTTTCTTTATTATTTTATGGGGATTGAATGTGGTAGATGCGGCGGTGGATGCTCACCTCAAAGCCTTTGATGTAAGCCCTGATCTCAGCCTGCAGATAAAACCCGGGCGCAGCCAGATGGCAGGAACCAATGGACTCAGTTTAGTGCTCAATATCGGGAAGGATACGAATCCAAGACCTTTAAAAAATACCTTCCTTAATTAATCAGCTTTCTTAGTTATGCTCATTGCATTAGTGGCATAAGTACCCGGGAATGGGTATTGTGTGACTGTGGCTATAATACATACATTTGCACAAGATTTTATAACAGAAAAAAAGTTGAATGAGTAACGAAATCAAATCTTCCACGAAGCCCGGAGGTATGAAGATCGCATTAATAGGCTATGGAAAAATGGGTAAGGCCATTGAAGAAATTGCCTTGCAACGAGGGCATGAGATCGTTTTAAAGATCGACATAAATAACCCCGGTGATTTCACCAAAGACAATTTAGTAAAAGCAGATGCCGCCATTGAATTTACCGGCCCGCACAGCGCTTTTGAGAACGTTACCAAAATGATCGGTTGGGGCGTTCCGGTTGTTTGTGGTTCCACAGGATGGACAGAAAAATTACCTGAAATAAAAAAACTTTGTAAAGAAAAAGACGGAAGTTTTATTTATGCAAGCAACTACAGCATCGGCGTCAACATCTTCTTTGAACTGAATAAAAAACTTGCCTTTTTAATGTCATCGCACCCGGATTACACTATCAGTATGGAAGAGATCCATCATACACAAAAGAAAGATGCGCCCAGCGGAACGGCAATCACACTGGCTGAACAGCTTATCGGGCAAATGGCTTCCAAAAAAAGATGGGTAAACAATGAAACCACAAACCCTGAAGAGATCCCTATCATCAGCAAAAGGATCGACCCTGCACCGGGTACACATAGTATTAAATATGCTTCCCCCATTGATGATATTGAGATCATTCATACGGCCCATAGCCGCACCGGCTTTGCAGCCGGCGCTGTACTGGCTGCAGAATTCATAAAGGATAAAAAAGGAATTTTCTCCATGAATGATGTACTGGGTTTTTAACCACCATGAAAAAGACAGCTCTTGCCATAACCATTCTCCTTTCCCTGCAAACCTGCTTGTTCGCCCAACCAATAACAGACAGCCTGAAAAAGCTTATTCAGCAGGAGAATAATAATTCCCGGAAAGCTGATCTGTATTTCCAGCTTTGTGATATTTATCGTGGCACCAATCCTGATTCCTGTCTTGCTTATGCTAATAAAGCAATCGTATTACTGAAGTTGTCAAATGATCATGATCGTATCCCCAAAGCGGAATTATATGTCGGCATTTATTATTACATCATGGGTAAGCCCGATTCCGCCCTGGCATTGATACAAAAGAATATCCCATTGCTCGAAACCAAACCGGCGCTGCAATCGCTGTTAGCACAATATTACTCTTCTGCCGGTCTGTGTTACATGAAAATGGATGAGAAAAAGAAAGCCCTTGATCTATTTTACCTTGCTCTGAAAACGGCTGAAAAAAGCAATGATGACCTGACACAGCTAAAAGCCTATGTCAATATCGGGTGGGCCATGATGGAACTGAACCAGTTTGAACAGGCAGTTGGCAATTTTCGCAAGGCCATTGATCTTATCCGGGATAAAAATTTACCTGAAACCTATTCAGGCGTTATTTATGGTAATCTTGCTTCCAGTTACGGATCATTGAATAAACCGGATTCTGCTTACAAGTATGCACTAATAGCCATTGAAAAAGCAAAAGCCCGGAATGATATTGTTGCGCAGGCCAATGCCCTGTTTATCCTGGGCACTTCACAGGAAAAAATGGGAAAGCTGCAGGATGCATTAGAAAGTTTTTTAAAGGCCAAGCCATTAAGACAACAGGTAGGCGATCCTTTTTTCATTGTATCTGACCAGGCAGAGTTATCCCAGCTATATTCCAAACTCGGCAAGACAAAGGAAGGCATTGCCACCGGGCTTGAAGCATTGGAAACAGCAAAAACAAATAACATCACTGCAAAATTGCCGATGATCTATACAGCGCTGGCAGCTAACTACGAGGCCGAAAAGGATTTTGAAAAAGCGGCGGAGATATACAAGAAAATAAATGAACTGAAAGATAGCATGTATGCTGATGCCAGT
>DATDIX010000026.1:0-4256 GCA_036520835.1 Chitinophagaceae bacterium
GAATTCTGGTTCCTTGACTGGTGGATGGGTCATGGCGCAAGATCCGGCTCTTACCAGTCTTTAAATGAGGAAGAGACCTATAAATTCACCAACGATTTCCATGTGGGTATATGGAACCAGCTTTATGCAAACGCCAATAACTACAACCTGATGGTGAATAAAGCCAAGGAACTTGGCTCCGGTACCTATGAAGCGATTGGCAGGATCATGAAATCGCACAATTTCCAGATGCTGACAGATATTTATGGCAACATCCCTTACAGCGAAGCATTTAAAGGAACAGAAGTTCCTACGCCCAAATATGACAAAGCAGTAGATGTCTATAAAGGAATATTTGCCGACCTGGATGCCGCCATTGTTTTGCTTGAAGATGCAGTGGCTACTGATCCGGCAAAGAACCCGGATATAGCAGTAGCGGATCTTGTTTTTCAGGGTAATACAACCATGTGGATACAGTTTGCCAATACACTGAGATTAAGAATGCTGGTACACCTGTACAATGGAATGGCAACACAAACAGTAGCCCCTGGTATTGATGTGGCAGCACAGGTAGCCAAGATTACTGCGAATGGCGCAGGTTTTCTGGGAGCCGGGCAATCTGCTCATTTAAACCCAGGGTTTACTGGTACGAAACCAAACCCTTATTACCGTTTTTATCATACCAACGAAGCAGGTTCAAGCAGCCAGCGTGACCACCTGCGAGCCAGCGAATATGCTATTGATTATTATGCATGGGATGGCGATCCCCGTGCAAGCAGATTTTATGTAGCTCCGGCTGGTGGACACAAGGGTATCCCTTTCGGAACTCCTGCAGGAGTTGGTGTCCCAACAGGCGATCAACTTTCAAATATAAGAGGCACAGGATTGATTCCAAACGGTGCCGCTTCCCGTGCATGGATACTGACAAGCGTTGAAAGCTTGTTCTTGCAGGCAGAAGCAAGGCAGCGTGGTATCCTGACAACAGGGTCTACCGCACAGGCATTGATGACTGCTGCAGTTCAGGAATCCTTTGTATGGTTAAAAGTAGGTACAACAGATGCCCTTTCTATAACTGCTGCTAATACGTATATGACCGCCAATGGAGGTTATCCTGATGTGGATTATACAGCTCCTTCCCTTGGCGCTGGTCTTCCTCCCGGTGGTTTGTTCACTATTCTTTCTCAAAAATGGTTTGCCCTGAACATGATAGCTCCTTATGAGTTATGGGCCGACTGGAGAAGAACAGGCGTGGTATACGGCGCTGGTGGTTTATTTGATCCCGGCCCAACCATTTCTGTTGACCCCAATGCCGGAACCGTTATCCCTGTACGTTTATTTTACCCGCAGAATGAATACAATTACAATGCGGCCAATGTAGCAGCAGAGGGAACGATCAATGTATATACCGGAAGAGTTTTCTGGGATCTAAACTAAACTGATCATAATTAAATTTAAAAATATGAGAAAGGTTTTAATATTATCTGCACTGGCCGGCCTGGTATTAACAACAGGTACGGGGTGTCTGAAAGATGAAAATTTTGAAGACCAGGAATATGGTCTCCAGGTAGCTGAGGTCAAGGGTGTTTCCTTTCCCCAGAAACTCAAGAGCCCGGTTGTAGTCGGGCTGGTTTCACAAGCTGCTTCACAGACTGTGAATGGACCTTTGCTGGCGCTTGATGCAAATGAGCCACCATCATCAGCCGTAACGGTAACATTACAAATTGATAACAGTTTGCTTGCTGCCGCTGGCAAAGTGGCTATGCCAGTTGGTTCTTTTAGTATCAATTCGCTGACTGTAGTAGTGCCTGCCGGAACAAGAGTTTCAGATGCTTTAAAGATCACGGTACCCAATGCAACTGTATTGGACCCAAGCCAGCCTTATGGTGTTGGTTTCAGGATCACTGCTGTTGACCAGGGTTATAAGATCGCTGCAAACATGAGCACTATGGTGATTGCTTTCACGATCAAAAATCAATATGATGGCGTATATCATGCTGAAGGTTATTTTTATCACCCGACAGGTCCCCGTCTTTTTAGTGAAGACAAAGACGTATTAACTGTTAATGGTACAACAAGTGAAGTGTTTCTTGGCGACTTGGGCACTGCAGGATATGTAGCCCATTTCACTGTTGATGGTGCTAACAACGTTACTATTGTAACTGCTCCTGGCGCTGTCGGTGGTCCTTACACTATGTTTACTGCAGGCCTGCCCAGTTCTAATCCTGGCTATACAAATAGCTGGCCCGGTGGTCCACAATGTAACAATACCTATGATCCCGCTACCAAAACATTTTATGTAAGGTATGGATATATGGGGGCCAATGGATGGCGTGTAACGGAAGAAAAGATAACAAGGTTATAATTTTTTATTTTACTGATATAAAGGGACTGTTTCTTAACAGTCCCTTTTTTATATAATAGTAATCCAGCTACCTTTATACTATTAATTTTTAAAACAATGCCTGATCAGCCACAGCAACCCAACCAGCTAAATATAGAAATATCCGAAGAAGTAGCAGAAGGCTCTTATGCCAACCTCGCTATCATTACTCATTCTCATGCCGAGTTCGTAATAGATTTTGTGAACGTCATGCCGGGTACACCCAAGAGTAAAGTAAAATCACGCATTATACTTACACCACAACATGCCAAGCGCTTAATGAAAGCGTTAACTGAAAATATCAGCAAATACGAAACAATAAACGGCGTCATAAAGGACCTGGAAGAAATACAATTGCCGTTGAACTTTGGCGGGCCGACGGCGCAGGCATAAACCCCCAGCCCCGTCATTGCGCTGCGAGGAACGAAGCAGATAGCGAAGCAAAAGGGGAGTAAGATATTTTGGTAAAACTTAATTTTTCTTTGCATGAAGCATCAGTATAAAAAGGGAATATTATATCTAAGTTCCCCTTTAGGGGACAGGGGTAAAATTAGTATATGCGTTATCCTGCTTTTATTTTTTTCAGAAAGTAATGCCCAGCAGGCTTCTTATTTTGACCCTGCCCAGGCATATAACCGGTTGCTGATCGAAAAAGGAAGCGGCACCTACAGGCAGGTGAGTAATTACAAAGTAACGGGTACTTCATTCCTGTTTGGTGAGCAGAATAAGGGAAACATTTATGCACCCAATGAAGCAGCCAGCGATATTCCCCTGACCTATGATACTTACACACAGCATGTTGATTTTTATCCTTCGGGTTCAGGTATGGCCCTGACAAAAGAACCGGGCAGCCTTGATTCTTTTATTATTAAAAAGAACACGGAAGCCATGCTTGAGAATGATATAAAATTCGTGTATGGAAGTATTTTGGGATCAAAAGATAAAGCCTATTTCCAGGTGATTGCAAAAGGAAAAAAAGTAAACCTGTATAAAAAATATACAGCAGAACTTGGTATAGTTACCACAAATATTGTTCAGTCAGAATTGCGGCAGTTCAATATCAATGTTGATTACTACTATACAGACTCAACGAATAAAGGAATAAAAAAGCTGAAAATAAACACTAAAAGTATCGCTAAAGAATTTGCGGCTATCAAAGATGTTTCATCAGTGATCGATGCTGACCTGCTGACCTCAGAAAGAGAAAAGGAACTGGTGAAGATATTCGGGGAGTTGAATAAGGAGTAAGCTGAGCCGGGAGATGTGAGTCAGGAGTTGGGAGTTGGGAGTCAGGAGAGGGAACCCGTGAATTTATCAGGGTTGTTTATCATGTACCATATCAGTTTCCCAACTTCATTATTTAGTGAAATTAATTCCTCGTATTCTTCCTGGCTTAGATATAGGCAGTCTTTGGCAAAGTCAAGCCAAATCTCCGTTTCTGCGTTTTCTGTTTCTGAATCATTGAGCTTACTTATAAAATAATCCCTGTACCTTTTTCTTTTGTATGCTTCGGCAATGTTGGTGCAAACTGAACGGGACGATCTTCTAATCTGGTCAGTCAAAGAGAATTTTTCTTCAGGCGGAAATCTTTTTGATATATGAAAGATTTTCATAGCCAGTTCATACGCTTTCTGAAATGCAAGCAAGTCTTTATAAAAACCCATAGTTCGTATGTTCAGGTGAATAAAAATAATGAACGTAATCTAACTCCTGACTCCCAACTCCAAACTCCCGACTCCTAAAGCATTCCCTCATCCGCAAAACTATAATACCCGCTTTCACTTACTATAATGTGATCCACCACCCGGATATCAAAATACTTTGCGGCTTCTTTGATCTTATTGGTTAGCTCTTCATCTGCGCGGCTGGGTTTCAGGCTGCCGGATGGGTGGTTGTG
>DATDIX010000027.1:0-16045 GCA_036520835.1 Chitinophagaceae bacterium
CCGGGAAAAACAGTATGACCATATTTATGAAAGAAGTTGATAAAAATCAGGCCGGCCAGGGTATACTATCAGCTTATCATTTTCTTTTTAGGGAGCGATGTCCATGTCCAGATTGCCCCGAGCAGGTCTATTACACCAAAGCCAATAATTATCGGAGAGACATAGCCTAGCAGGGAAAAAGCCGTAAAAGCAATAAACACCAACATACGGGTAGGTATGGTATACTTAAAAAATGCAAGCATGTTTGCCATGCCTGCACGGTGATAATAATAGCCAATGCAAAATGCCAGCACCCCGACTACCCGGATCCATACTTCATTGGTTTCGGGTATTTGCAATACGCCCAACAATATATTGGGTAAAAAAACCAGGGTAAGGCCAACGAGATAAAGATAAAGGCCAAAGTAAAAAACCGATCTTGCTGCAGGTGTCATAGTTATTGAATTTTTACAGAGAAACTAAACTTTACAACCTTGCAGAAAGTTAAAAACAAAGTCCCGGCCGGTATTATTTACTTTTCCCCATAGATGATAATTGAACTAAAAGGAAGAGAGATAACACCGTCTTCTGCCTTTTCATTCAATAGTCCGACAAGATCATCTTTTATACGATTCTTCGTGTCATTATCTGCCTGGCTCATGGCGGCGACTACCGGGGCCGCCACTTCATTCATCATGGTCCAGTAATGCTGAACATTGTCGTATTTCACCCGGCTTTCTATTTTACTTTCTTTTGAATTTTTAAAACCGGGCTCTTTCAGTAAACCGCTTATAAAACCCGGGGCCGCACAACGGAACATACCCGGTGCGCCGGGAGGAGGCGCCGGCATTTCAATATATTTTTTCATCGTGCCCATCATGGCGGTGATCCACGGGTTTTTTTCAGGCCCGTCCCATACACTGGTAGCCATCCGGCCACCCGGTTTCAGTACACGGTGCATTTCTTTTGCGGCTAATAACATGTCAGGGAAAAACATAAAACCCATCCTGCAACTGATCGCATCAAATGTATTATCAGCAAAAGGCAATTCGCATACATCAGCCACTACGGCTGTATAATTAGTCAATCCTTTTGCTTTTGCATTTTCGGCCGCCAGTTTGATCATTTCCGGGGAAAGATCGGTGCCGGTCACTTTGCCATTATTCACCATGGAAGCGATCGTTAAACCCGGTTCGCCTGTACCGGTGGCTATGTCCAAAACGTTATCTGATGGCTTTATATCCAACATGGAAATGATCTCATCACCCATGGGTTTTAGAAAATTCATTGTAAAGTCATCCCATTTTTTCCAGCCGGGAGAAAATTTATCCCAGGAGGCTTTTTGCTGCTCCCGGATCTCTAATTGTTGCTGATCCATAAAGCTGATTTTAGTATTAGTAAAAGAAATACCTGAAAGGAGTGAAAAGGTAATGCTTTTTTTAAAGTCGCAGTGTTCCTTGTTTTCACAGCAATAAAAAACAGGTTGCCGAACCAGCAACCTGTTTTGAAAAAGATGGGATGATTCCTGCTATTGTTTTTCCATCAACCGGCTGATCGTTTCGTTATCAGCCGTGATCTTTATTATATAAGTTCCTTTAGCTAAGTTTTCAAAATTATTATATGAAATACTGTGGATACCTGCGGGCAATCTTTTCTGATCCCGGTAAATGATCCGTCCGGTCATGTCTATCAACTGCATGTTCATAGTAGTTGCTTCTTTTAACTGAACCGTTGCAGCAATAGTGTTTGTAAACGGATTCGGTTGCAGGTTCACCACCAGGCCGGTCTTACCGGTTTTAGTTGTAATAGTAATTGTTTTGCTGTATTCTGATTTCCCTGAAAGGCTGGTGATCTTTAAGCGGTAATAAAGCCGGCTATTATTGATAAAGCTGGCATCCAGATGATCGGTGAAAGTGTACCTGCTGATCGTATTGCTGGTACCGGCGCCATCGATCCTGCCTATTGATTCAAACGTTGTTCCGGTCACACTTCTTTCTATTTCAAAATGACTATTCTCTTTTTCTTCTGCTGTTTGCCAGTTCAGGATATTATTACCATTGTAATGATAACCATCAAAATCAATTAATGTTACAGGTAAGAGCACTCCCGAAGCGAAGTAAACGGCATAATCTTCTACCTGCCCGGCCGCGGGATTGAGACAGGACCCGGTAGCGCCGCCAAAATCCCTTGCAATGATCCTTGCCCGCAGGAATTGGTTAGTTACAGGTGGAGTGACAGGAGTAGTAAAGTTAAAAGCAACCGAGCCCCTGTAAGCGGTTCCCCCGGATGAGTAAACATTTTCACCTGCATCTGCAAAGTCACCGTCATTATTATAATCAATATAAAAAAGTATATGATTAAATATATGGGGAGGAGTGGGATCAGTTGGTGAGGAGAATCCGACATTAACAATTGCCTGGTAGAGTGTATTGGCAACTAAGCTTGTTATGTCACTGCAGGAAAAATCCATGTATTTATCACCATCACCTGCAGCGCTGCCGCTTATCCTGTTAATTGTATTTAGTGAGAATGATCTTATACCTCCTTCGCTGGCAATGGCGCCTGTATTGGTACAGGCGGTTGCAGACGGATCGCTTACCAGGACCAGTTTGTTGATTGGAGAACCCGACCCACCGCCATTGGTGGAAGTCAGGGAGATTGTTTTTACCCCGCTTGTTGCATAAGAAACAGTTGGATTTCGTATGGTGGAGGAAGTGGGGGAGCCTCCTGTCAACGTCCAGCTCCATGAAGTGGGTCCACGAAGGCTGTGGTCAGTTAGCTGCAGGGTGCCTCCTGTACAGATAGCTTCAGGTGTAGCAATAAAATCTGCAACAGGTACACCTGCCGAACTGCAGGAACCGAGACATCCTGACCCGGGTACGAATGCATCAGCAATGGTGATACTTGCTGCACTCCAGGTGTCCGTATTATTAACGCTTGGTGCCATAATGAAACCTGACCCTGCACCATCGTGGGTTATATTGAAATTGTGACCTATTTCATGGGTGGTAAGGACCCGCAACTGGTATCCTGATCCTGAGGGGTTACTCCCTGTAAAGTCTTCCAGGATATGATACCTGGATGCGCCACAGACCCCTGGCCTGTAGGCAAGCCCGACTGTTCCTGATCCGCCACCTGCTCCGTCCATATCAATATTCCGGGTGGTCCAGAACTGGGCAAGATCATAGGTAACGCCAAAGTTGCCTGCATTACCCCATGTTCTGAAATTGGGAAGTATCGTATTTGAATTAGTGCCAGCATAAGCCGGTGAAAGCTGGTCGGTAACTGCGGAAGTAGAAACATTTTGTGTGACAATAACAAATTCGATATTATCGGTAAACTGGCCATTGACATAATCCCATATCACATTATTCATTACCCCGATATTATGGGTCTGTACTGCTGCTGCTGATCCGTAGCGTATAAACATTGATTCATCAGAAGCAATAGCTAATTCCGTTTGAACACAATTGGTTCCTGCCATCAGCCGCTGAACACTGCTGGTTCTTTCTTCAGTTTCTTTAACGCCACAGGTAATATTGGGATCGGGGCTTATATCTTTCACATCATACACCACGAAAACATCGGAAGCAGCCTGTTTATCCAAGTAGCGAAGAGGTTCAATAAAATATTCATTGCCGCCGCTTTTAATGATCCCGTATATAACATTGTTATCAATGGTCAGTCTTACCCGGCTGTCACTGACATCTGACAGGTAACCGGCATAGGTCATACAAGCGGGCCTGGGAAGTAATGTTTGACCCTCCGGTGAATTGACAACAAGCTTGTAATCTTTGCTGAGAATATCATGTTCAGCCAATGAGAATTTCCAATTGGAAAAACCGGGCAATTGCAGTGAAAAATCTGTTTTACTGGTTTTTTGCTTCCTCGCATAGTCTGTGATCTCAGCAGTATTGATACTGAATAATGAGTATTTGGAAAAATGCGAACGTAATTGAACAGACTGTTCACTGTTTACAGCTGTAGCCGTAAATTGTTTTTGTGCATAAGTTGATTGAAAGAAAAAAATGCAAGCCATGGCAAGGCTCAGGTTGGATATTGGTTTCATAGGTAGGTTATTAAATATATTCGGTTTACAAAATAAGGAATCTTCCTTATACGTCATAGCGGTAATGGGGGGACATTAAGCCGAGGTTCTGAACAATAAAACCCGGTAATTCCCGTTTAGCACAGTTACAATTTCCCCTCTCCATGTTGCGAACCATTCTGACCTTGCTTTTATTACCCGTTTGTAGCTCTGTTTTTTCCCAGGAAAATAAAACCACTGATGCCGGCCAGCCAGGCCTGGCCCCGGTCAATGTATTTGTCACCGATATGAAGGGAGTGCCGTCCAAAGGCGAGCAGGTGCTGTTCAAAAGTGATGTCACCGGCAAAACCTATGGTGGCCGTTCAGATGCCACAGGTAAGTTCAGCCTGCAATTGCCGGCAGGTGCTATTTATATGATCACGATCAAAAGCCTTACTGATACAACGAAATATGGCAAGATCAGTATTCCTGCGCTTAAGCCCGATGAGTTTTTTACCGAGCCTTTTAAAGTGAATGTAAAATTTGAGGCTGCTAAATCCTACACGCTGGATAATGTTCATTTTGATTTTGGAAAGGCCACGCTTCGGCCGGGATCATTCACTGAACTGGAAGAACTGGTAAGTTACTTAAAGAATAAAGAGGGTATTAAAGTAGAGATCGCCGGTCATACGGATAATGTCGGGAAAGATGCTGAAAACGTAAAGCTTTCCCAGCAAAGAGCGGATGCGATCAGGAATTATGTGATCAAAAAAGGGATACAACCTGTACGGGTGATTGCTAAAGGATATGGAGCATCACAACCTGTCGCTGATAATAATACTGACGAAGGCCGTCAACTAAACCGTCGTACAGAAGTAAAAATATTGTGATCACTCACACAATTTGATCGTTTCTGCAGACTGGTTGCTGAAACGGATCTTGTTGACCTTATTTGCACTTGAATAATAAAGTATAAGCAGGCCATAGGAAGTAGCATAGGCATCCCAGGTCACATCTTTTATTTTCGGATTTCCCAACCATTTAAAGTGGCTATTGCGATTTGCACCCATAATTGGTATGCTAATTTTCCCTTTGAATTTAGGCCCGATCTCGATATAGTCTCTCCCGGTATAGAAATAAATGTCCCTGTCTTTGTAGAATACACCACCCCCGCATTTGGCTGTAGGGCTTTCTTCCTCAGCACTGGTGAAACATGGGAGCCTTTCTTTTATCTGGCCAACAGTAAAGTTTATTTTAATGTCATTTACTTTGCCATCAAGCAGATCAACCGTCATGGCCGGGCAAACAGTAGTAGTCTTTAGCTGAGCCTTCACATTTATCATAATGATGATCAGGGCGGCCAGAAGAATAGTTTTTTTCATAAAAAGGGTTTGGTGATTAAGTGGATTCCTGCTCTCGCAGGCCAAACTTGTCATACCATGCAAAATCCTTGCTAAAAACCCGTTATCTCTTATTGTCCCCCTGTTATTTATATACTTTTTTGACACGGTTTTTTCTATACTGTACATTTACAGCATGAAAAGAGTAATTATCCTGTTTTTCATCCCGGTTTTTTTATAATGAAAGCAAAAGCCGGGTGCGCAAGGGGCAATTAATATCTGGTAGCACAACATTTGAACAGCATAAAATATAGGTAATGCTCCGGCTTTTATACCAATCTATTTGAAAACCAATCCATCCCAGCCTTTGTTTGGGGAAATGAAAAGCCAGCGTCAAAATTTCCCGGGTAAACTGTAAATTGTATTGTAAGGCAACCAATTAGCATGAAAGAGCGATATGATACTGAAACACAATCGAATTTGCTTTCAGCGGACGAATTAACTTATCATGTCGGGGCTTGTTCCCTTAATAAAAGGGAAAGCCAGAAAGTGATTTATAACTCTTTCTACGGTTATGCCATGGCTATCTGCGACCGCTATACCAGCAACCAGGAGGATGCAGTAGAGATCCTCAATGACGGATTCCTTAAAATCTTTAAAGAGATACATCATTACCAGCCAGCCTATGCTGATGTAGTGAGTTCATTCAAAGGGTGGTTGCGAAAGATCATGGTGTATACAGCTATTGATCACTTCCGGAAAAATCAGAAGCATAAGGTTTTGACAGAACTGGATACTGTAGTTTACCAGGTGGAGGCAGCGAATGAAGATGCGATAGATAAATTATCACATGAAGAGATCATCCGGGCTATCCAGGAATTATCGCCGGGTTATCGTACGGTGCTTAACCTGTTTATTATTGATGGATTGAGTCACGAAGAGATATCCAATAAACTGGGTATTTCAACAGGCACATCGAAGTCGAACCTTTCAAAAGCAAGAAGACAGTTACAAAAAATATTATTCCGTTACCAACAACCAGAACAAGCGAAAAATGCAATTTGAAAATTTTGATAACAAAGTGAGGCAGGCCGCCGAGCAGCATCATCCTAACTATGATGAAAGGGCCTGGTCAAAAATGGAGGACTTGCTTGACAAGCATCTGCCTCAAAAAGATGATCGCAGGAGAAGAATTATTTTCTTCCTGTTATTATTTCTCTTGCTGGGCGGTGGTGCCTGGTTGCTTATTGACAAACCCTGGCAACCCGGCAATCTGGCAAACAAAGAAAATGGTATTCAGCAAAAAGTTGCTGGAGAGCCATCTGTTGTCACTGGAAAAAAAGAAACGGATAAAGTGTTACCCGGTAATTCACATGCAGATGCACATCCGGATGAATTACAACGAAATGATATTAATAAAAATACAGATGCCGTGATAAAAGATAACGCAAATGTTGGCTCTGTTGCCTTAGTTAATGTCAACAAGCAAGGGAACCAGGTTCCCGGTAAAACCAAAAAGCAGGGGGCTGAAAGCAACTTTGAAGTAGAAACAGAGCAGGGAAATATTGCAGGAAAGAAGAAGTCAACCGATAATGTTCAGCATGTTGATACGGAAAAAAAGAATCCCGGTTCTTTGGAAAGCAGTTCTGTAGTGTCATCTTCAGTCAGCAGTGATAATGTGAAAACAGGTGAGGGTAATAATAAGAATGACCAGCCAGTCTTGTCTGCAAATAGTACTGCGGAAGAGAATAAAACCAGTTCACTTCAAAAAGATAATGCTGCAGAACAGCCAAAGGTGGAAGCGGAGAAAAATATTCCTAAAAAGGAACGCAGTAAAAAAGCCAGCACATTTTTCTTTTCTTTATCTGCCGGCCCTGATATTAGTTCTGTAGATCCGGGTAACCCCGGGGAAGTAAAATTGATGACCGGAGCAGGGGCCGGTTATACAATTAAAGAAAGGCTGACAATAAGAACAGGATTTTATGCTGTCAGTAAAGTCTATTCAGCTAGCCCTGATCAGTATAAACCTTCTCCTCCACTACCGAACCCAAATTATCTTAGTGATATTTCAGCGGATTGTAAAGTGTACGAGATACCGTTGAGCCTTGCCTACAATTTTGGGAGATCGGCAAAACATAAAACCTTTGCTTCAGTCGGATTGTCTACCCTGGTTATGAAAAAGGAAACATATGATTATGTCTATTACTATCCGGGCAACCCAACACCGTATCCTCACACCCTTACAATAAACAACGGGAGCAAACATTATTTTTCTATACTTACTTTATCGGGCGGTTATCAGCGGAGGATCAACAAAACTTTTTCTGTAGCTGCAGAACCTTATATCAAGCTTCCCTTGGCAGGCATTGGTTTTGGTAACGTAAAACTTAACAGTGCAGGAATTTTATTTTCAGTTAGTATCAGCCCATTTACACCGGCCGCAAAAAAATAGATTGATTGTTTGTTGTGTTTATACAAAGAGGTTGCCCGTAAATGGTCAGCCTCTTTTATTTTCCCCAGCGAAAAGTAGAAATATCAAAACCAGCAAGATCAAGAACACGGTCAACAACGGTGGCGGCAGCTTCCTCTATGGTTTTGGGTTTACTGTAAAAGGAAGGAGTAGCCGGGCAAATGATACCGCCGGCTAAAGTGATAGTTTCCATATTACGGATATGGACAAGGTTATACGGAGTATCCCTGGCAACACAAATTAGTTTTCTTCTTTCTTTCAAAATGACATCTGCGGCCCGGGTAATAAGGTCATTTGAAATACCCGAAGCAATTCTTCCAAGTGTACCCATGGAGCAAGGTATGATGATCATCGTATCATACTTGCCGGAGCCGGATGCAAAGGGAGCATTGAAATCGTTTGTGCCATAGAACTTTAAGGGATAATCCTTATATGATTCATTCTCCAGTTCCGTTTTCCAGACCTGCCTTGCATTTTCGGTCATTACGACTCCTGAGTCATTCCACTGGCCCTGTAGGGTAAGCAGCTTGTCCAATATGCACTTTGCATATACTGATCCGCTGGCCCCTGTTATCGCTATGACTATTTTTTTCATATATAACTAAAATAAAGAAAAGCTATTAGCTGTATGAAGGTAAAAATAAATCAGACAAACGATTGCGAATTAGTGAAAGAGTATTTGTACCCGGTTGTCATTGTTTGGACATTGAAAAACAGGGAATAAGTGTCAATTTGAAATTTTTTTGAAAAAAGTTGATAAAAATATTTTGTATTAATTCTTTATTAACGATATTGCTAATGAATTTTCATAGGATAAGGTTTAATGGTTAATGGTTTTTGATTAGGGCCCTCCCGATTTTTTTCGGGAGGTTCTTTTTTTATACCCCCCTTCCAGCAACAAATGTCAATACTTTCTAAATAAAAATGCCCTCTTTCTGAGGGGCATTTTTATTTATTATACATTAATTATATTCAAAACCCTTTTTGCTGTTTGGCAGGCTGTGCTGGTTTTTGTGTATTCTCATTGCGCAGGTTTTCCAGTATCCAGTTCGTCATTTTACTCCACAGATGAAGAGTTGTGTTGTCATCAGATCCTGAAATTCCATGATGCTTATTTGGATAGTAACCGCTTTCAAAATCAATATTGCTTTTTACCAGCGAGGTGATCATCTGGGTGCTGTTTTGAAAATGAACATTATCATCACCGGTGCCGTGGATAAGCAGGTACTTGCCTTTGATCCTGTCAGTGAAATTAACAGGCGAGTTATCATCATACCCGCCGGGGTTCTCCTGTGGTGTACGCATATATCGTTCGGTATATATATTATCATAAAACCGCCAGTTGGTAACAGGCGCCACCGCTATGGCTGCTGAAAAAACATCATTCCCTTTAGTGATGGCTAAAGAACTCATGAAGCCGCCATAACTCCATCCCCAATGGCCGATATTATTTTTATCAACGTAAGGAAGGTTTCCGATATATTTTGCGGCATCTACCTGGTCCTCTATTTCATATTTTCCTAATTGCAGGTAGGTTTTCTTTTTAAATTCTTCACCACGGAAACCCGTGCCTGTATTGTCAACGGTGACAATGATGAAACCTTGTTGAGCCAGGTATTGATACCAGAGGTAATACTTATGCATTTTGTTTCCCGCTTCCTGAGAGCCTGGGCCGCCGTAGTTACTGAAAAGCACCGGATATTTTTTGGAAGGATCAAAGTTGGCAGGTTTTATCATAAAGCCATTGAGTGTATCGCCTTTACTATTGGGGATGCGGATGAACTCAGCTTTGACAAACCCGTATTCTTCCATTCTTGCTTTGAGCCTGGCATTTTCACCGGTCGTTTTTACAGGCTTTACGCTGATCCCTTTCTTTTTATCTACTACAATATTGTTCAACGTAACTGTTTGCGGTGTATTAAGCTCAGAACGATAATCAAGGAATTGAGTAAAGTTGTCATTGAGCTGTATCTTATGCCATGCTTCGCCCTGGGTAAGCTGGGTTGTTTTTTTGCCTGTATAATCGGTCACAAATAAGTTCCTGTCCATCGGGCGGGGCCAGGCCATGGTATAAAAGATCCTTTTATTTACTTCGTCAATGCCATTGATAGCTGTTACCTCATAGTTGCCCTTGCTGATCTGTGTTTTTGTTTTGCCGTCTATACTGTAGAGGTAAATATGATTGTAACCACTCATTTCGCTTGTGAATAAATAATTCTTCCCATCTTCAAGGAATTGCCAGTCGTCTGTGATCTCCAGGTAATACTTGTTCTTTTCCTGGTAGAGTGTATTACTTGATCCAGTTTGTGGATCAGTCAGCAGGAGTTTCAGCTCATCCTGGTGACGATTCATCCAGAATACGACCAGCGAATTACCATCTTTCGTCCATTTGATACGGGGAATATAAATATCTCCCTGCTCATACTGTGCTTTTGCTTTCTTCCCGGAGCGTACATCGTATAAATAGATATCTACTTTGGAATTTTCTTCCCCGGCCTTTGGATATTTATAGCGATAATCTTTATTATAAGTATTGTCATAGATCGTCATGTTATATTCTTTGACGCGGGTTTCGTCAAAACGGTAATAAGCGATATAATCTCCTTTCGGGCTCCATTGATAGGCCTGGGTAAAGCTGAACTCTTCTTCGTATACCCAGTCGCAGTTACCATTGATGACATAATTCCATTTTCCGTCAGTAGTAATGGCAATTGTGCTGTTACCGGCAATATCCAGCAGGTAAAGGTTATTGTCTTTTACATAAGCAACCCTGCTACCATCCGGTGAAAATGTAGCATGAAGTAGTTTGGCCGTATCGATCTTCAAAAGCTTATGGGTGGTGAAATCATAAAGGTAGCTGCGGGCTTTGGACGAGTGCCGGTAAATGTTTTCCCGATCAGTAAAGACAAGAGCCCTTTTTTTATCATGACTGACCAGGTAGTCGTTAACAGGCAGCTTATTATTGCCCTCTTTTATATTAGCTGACTTCACAAGGCTGTCCATCGTTTCAACTGCAAAGCCGGGAACTACTTCTGATTTAAATGTCCCTTTTTTATAGATATCTTCTAAGGTGATCTGTTTCTTCTGTCCAATGGCCAGTACAGGCACGAATAAGAAGACTAATAAGATCTTTCTCATATGAATTTTATATTTTAAAAAGAAAAATGAGAAAGTGTTCAGACCTTCTCATTTTCTATCTTGTTTTTTTTGTTCAATTATTTCACTTCAGCCATATCGGGTATTGCTTCAGCTTTGTATTCCCCGGCATCCAGTTTTTCCTTGGTGGCAGAGAAGGCTTTCAGTGTTGCTTCAATATCCGCATCCGTATGTGCAGCAGTCGGGATAAGGCGATAAATGATATGACCTTTTGGAATAACGGGGTAAACGACTATTGAACAGAAAATTTTATAATTCTCCCGCAGATCCATCACCATAGCGGTAGCTTCTTCCACGCCACCGGTCATATATACCGGTGTCACCACAGAATCTGTTTTACCGATATCAAATCCTCTTTGCTTTAAGCCGCTTTGCAGTTTCCGTGCATTTTCCCATAACTTATTTTTCAGTTCCGGTCTTGTCCTTAATAATTCAAGACGTTTTAAGTTGCCGATCACCAATGGCATCGGCAGGCTCTTGGCAAATATCTGGGAACGGATATTATAGCGGATATAATCAATGATCTTCCTGTCGCCGGCAATAAAAGCGCCGATAGACGCCATGGATTTGGCAAAGGTCGAAAAGTAAAGATCTATCTGGTCCTGGCAGCCCTGTGCTTCACCGGCGCCGGCACCTGTTTCTCCTAAAGTACCGAAACCATGTGCATCATCTACCAGTAAACGGAATTCATATTTTTCTTTTAACGCGGCGATCTCTTTTAATTTACCCTGGTCACCCGCCATTCCAAAAACACCTTCTGTAATAACCAGTATACCGCCGGTATTTTGTTTTTCGATCAACGAAGTGGCACGCTGCAATTGTTTTTCAAAATCTTCCAGGTCGTTATGTTTGAATACATAACGATGACCGGCATGTAAACGTAAACCATCAATGATGCAAGCATGGCTTTCTGCGTCATACACTATTACATCGTGGCGGCCGCAAAGTACATCTATCAGGCTGACCATACCCTGGTAGCCAAAATTCAACAGGATCGCATCTTCTTTTCCTTCAAAAGCTGCAAGTTCTGCTTCTAATTGTTCATGATGGTTACTGTTGCCACTCATCATACGGGCACCCATCGGAAGGGCCAGTCCAAATTTAGCGGCGCCATCAGCATCAGCTTTTCTTACTTCAGGATGGTTAGCCAGACCGAGATAATTGTTGAGGCTCCAAACGATCATTTCCTGGCCGCGGAATTTCATGCGGCTTCCGATCTCACCTTCCAGTTTGGGAAATGCAAAGTAACCATGTGCTCTTTCCCGGTGTTGGCCGATAGGCCCGTAATTCTTAAGCAAACGTTCAAAGATATCTGCCATATTTAGTTGATTTTTAGCGGTTAGATCGCAGATTTCACCTGTATCGGGTCAGTTTGAGAGCCAGGTTAAATGCTACTAATCAATAAAATTAAGGGACAAAAAGTTGCCGCAAAGGTAGGGGATTAGGCTTAAGAGGCAAAGGACTTAGGTCATCCCGAAAGCTATTGTAGATAAGCTATACAGACCTGTTGAAAACTGGTATAAAAACCCGGTACCTGGCAAAGCAGACACCGGGTTTCACAGATTTAAATCAATTATTATCCTTTTTTATCCTTGTCTTTCTTTTTGAAGATGCCTTTCAGAAATCCTTTTTTTTTAGTTGGCTCTTCCACAGCAGATCCAATGGGTTTGGCGTCCATTGACGAAGTATCTTTTTTAGCAGGCTTAGGAGGATCATCATCTGCCGGAACGGGTTTTGATTCGGGCCCGATATAGTCATTATTCATATTGTAATCTTCCTCGTTACCCACACCCTGGTCTTCACCCTGGCCGGCAGGATCAGTATTATCAATTAAAATATCTATATCAGCGCTGTTGATATCACTTTCCAGTTCGGCAGGTTTGGCAAATCTTGCATCCCGGTCGATACCGAGGGTTTTATCTGCATATACTTTATTGAAAAAAGCTTCCCAGATTGGTCTTGCTACCGAGCCGCCATAAAACGCAGAACTTTCAATAGTGATAAACCTGTCATCGCAACCTACCCAGGTACCTGCCAGCAATTGCGGTGAATAACCCATGAACCAAAAATCTGCATTTGAATTTGTAGTACCGGTTTTCCCGCCTAATTCAGTAGCCCCTAATCGTTGCATCATTCCGGCTGCCGTTCCTTTGGTTACGGGTCCCTGCATCATTTGCGCCATTCTATAGGCCGTCACCTCACTAATAGCTTCTTTACGGTTAGTGCTGTAATCAAAACGTTTGATTACGTTGCCATTCCTGTCTTCGATCCGGCTGATGAAATAGGGTTTTGTTGTATAGCCATGCCCGGCAAAAATGCTGTAGCTCCACATCATTTCAAATAAGGAAAGATCGCAGGAGCCTAAGGCAATAGAAGGATAGGGTTCCACTTTAGTTGGGATATTCAGCTTACTAAGGAACTCAGCAAAACGTTCAGGGCCCACTTGTTTCATAATGTATGCGGAAGCACAGTTCTTTGACCATGTCAGCGCAGAAGCCATAGTGATCGTTTTCCCGCTGCATGATTTTGTGGTAGCAGGCACTAATTGATTTTTCCCAAATGACTGTTGCACATCTTCAACTTCGGTTTCGGCCGTAAACCCTGCATCTTCCATTGCCTGCGCATATAACAGCGGTTTGATGGTAGAACCTACCTGCCTCTTTGTTCTCAGGTTAGCATGGTCTAATTTGTAGGTTTTAAAATTGATACCACCTACCCAGGCTCTTACTTCACCGGTTACGGGATCCATTACCATGAAAGCTGTTTGCAGCATTTGCCGGTGATACTTGATAGAATCATAAGGGGTCATCACAGTATCTTTTTCACGTTTTGCATTCCAGGCAAATATCTTCATGGGTACCTTCTGACTAAAAGTGGCTTTTATTTCTTTATCAGTTAAGCCATCTTCAGCCAGGTTTTTCCACCGGTCACTTTCTTTCATGGCCCTTTCCAGTACTTCAGGATGTTCTTTCCATATCGAGCCGTTCTTTACTTTGGCCTGCTTCGTCAATGCTTTTTGTAATACAGGCATCTGGACAGCCACAGCTTCTTCAGCATATTCCTGCATACGCGGATTGATAGTGGTATAGATCTTCAACCCGTCTTCATAAATATCATACGAACCGCCATCGGGTTTTTCGATATCCTTCAGGATGGTTCTTACTTCATCTCTTAACACTTCCCGGAAATAAGGGGCATAGCCGGTGTTCTCATCCATCTTTTTATAACTGAGTTTTATTGGAAGCAATTTCAGTTTTGTCGCTTCGGCTTCTGTGATCTTATTGTTTTTTGCCATTTGATCGATCACTACATCACGTCTATCTTTTGATTGCTTGGGATTACGACGGGGATTGTAGGTATAATTGGCTTTAAGCATTCCGACAAGCACAGCTGCTTCTTCTATGTTAAGGCGGTCGGGTTCTTTTTGAAAAAATGTCCTGGAAGCATTACGGATACCATAGATGTTATCCCCAAAAGGAACCGCATTCAGGTAAAGCGTAATGATCTCTTCTTTGGTAAAATTTCTTTCCAGCTTTATGGCAATGATCCATTCTTTTAGTTTTTGAACAACACGCACTGCTTTGTTCGAAGCTCTTTCGTTGAACAGGTTCAGCGCCAGCTGCTGGGTGATAGTGCTGCCTCCTCCATCTCTTCCCATACTGGAGATAGCCCGCATTGTTGATTTGAAATCGATCCCGGAATGATTGTAAAAACGTTCGTCTTCTGTGGCGACCAGAGCATCAATTACATGTTTCGAAATATCCCTGTATTTGACATTGCTCCGGTTTCCTTTTTCTGTATAATATTTTCCCATCAAAGTGCCATCTACAGCATACACTTCGGAAGCCTGTTGGATAGAAGGGTTTTCCAGGTCTTTCAGCGATGGCATTTTGCCTAACAGCCCGAAGTTGGCCAGGGCTATCAGCAGGATCAAAGCGCCAAAACCAAAAAGGAAGATTCGCCAGAAAATACGGACCGATCTTTTCATATAAGAATAATTGATGTGATAAAGTATGCGGCGGATGGTACTCCTACAACCTATCCTCAGTAACCATGCCACGCATTATATTAAGTCAGAATCGCAGGTCGAAAGTAAGAAAAAGCTTTGCGGGGCTATTATTAGCCGGATTAATTTTTTCCCAAAACGCCTGAACTGATTTAAGGATAAGGGGGATGGAGGAATTATACGGGTTACCGTATCGGGAAATTATGATCAAAATTTGCCGGGAACATTTTTATCGAGGAATTGCTTGTATTTGTCCAGGTCCTTGCTGTTTTTTAATATCTCCAGGTTTCTTTCTGTAATGATCGAAAAAGTATATTTACCACCTTTTAGCCAGGGTACAATTTGCGAAGCAGTTATCGGGCGGGTCTGGTCAACATAGGCGATCGCTTCCTGCGCATTTTTAAAAGGACTGATAATTAACAGCCGGTTATCTGCATCTATTTCGACCAGCTCTGCTGTCATTTGTTTGTTGTAATACGTGTCGCGGTTATGACGGGCAAAAGCATTTTTTGCTTCATTCACAAAAACGGGGTCTACTTTATTCAGAACGATCAGAACATAATGCGGCGTTTCAGGTGCATAGGCGTAATTGTTAGCTGATGGTGGCGGTATAACAACCGGTTTATTGGCGGGAGCATCAACTACAGGATTGTTATTTGTAACAGCGGGTGGCGGCTGAACCGTTTGTTTAGCGGTAACTGTGTCTTTCGGAATAACGGGCTGTTGAGTTACATTTTTTACAACCGGGTCAGGTCTGTATTGGGTCGTAGTATCGTCTGCCGGCCTGTTAACCACAAGGTTCCTGAGTTCATCCTCTATTTGCTTGCGGCGATTCAGCACATCCAGCATGGTAGCGGCTTTAGCTGCAAGAGGAGACTGTGAAAAGCTATTAATGATATTATTCAGTGCCACTTTAGCAGCGCTGTCCTGTCTTTGTTTGATGTAATAAACAGCTTCAATGTAAAGCAACTGCGGAGTCCAGAAATTCTTACTGTACTTACTGTCAGCCACTCTCTTTTCTGCGATCGCCTCTTCAAATTTTCCTTCTATGAACAGGTCGTATATTT
>DATDIX010000028.1:0-4385 GCA_036520835.1 Chitinophagaceae bacterium
GTTGAAACCAGGCAATGACCTTGGGGGCAATAGGCTGGCAGGCTTGTATAGCCGCCGCACATTTTACCGGGTTGTGGGCAAAATCATCTATCACCCAAACTCCTTTTTTATTTCCCAATACCTGGTGCCGCCGATAAATACCTTCATAATGACTTAATGCCTCAGCACAAACTTTTAATGCCACCCCTGATTGAGCGGCAATTGCGGATGCAGCCAGTGCATTTTCCATATTATGTTTCCCGACAACATTCAGCCGGAACGGAACTCCATTTATTGCAAAAGAAATAGTAAGCCCTTCCTGGTAAAAATCATTTGCCTTATACCCCGCTTCCGCTTTATCCCATGAAAAATCCTGTTTGGTATCCTGGGAAAAGTTTTTTGCCAGGTAATGAGATTGGTTGACGACAAATCGTTTTGAATTTTCCCTGAACACCCGGAAAATTTCCAGCAGTGTTTCAATCTCTTTATGATCCTTGTCAATGTTCAACAGCAAACCTGTATCCGGCTTGTACTGAACAATGGAACCATCGCTTTCATCCGCTTCTATTACCAGCCATTCCCCGGTGCCAACTTTGGCATTGCCTATCTTTCCCTGTTTGATGATGCTGACCAGGCCCGCCCCGCTGATTATACTTGGCTGCAATCCTGCATATTCAAGAATATCAAACAACATAGCGGTCGTTGTACTTTTTCCGCTGGTCCCCCCGATAGCAATTGTTTTCTTGCTGTCAGCGATCAGGGCCAGTAGTTCAGAACGTTTGATAATTGGTATACCCAACTGCTTTGCTTTTTGCACTTCCACTACTGTGTCTTCTACAGCCGTAGAAACAACTACCAGGTCAGTAGCTTCAGTAATACCCTTTCCATCCTGTACAAAACAAGCAATGCCTTCCGCTTCCAGTTTGGCTTTTGTTTCGTTGTATTCGCCTTCCTTGAAAAACCGGTCGCTGCCGGAAACATTTTTACCGATGCCCTGCAGGTATTGGGCAATGGCGCTCATGCCGCTTCCGGCTATACCAATGAAGAATGGGTTTTTAAAATCACGGATAGAAGAGATCATACTGCAAATAAAGACAATTACGCCAAACATTTCATATCCCGGTTCCGCCAATTGATCCAATTGCTTTGGCAGTTGATACAACCCGGCCATATAAAAACATCGTATATCAGTTAGGTTTGACGAATTGTTTAAACCTTATCGTAAAAATCATTAATCATGAGCAATTCATTTTCCCTCCGGAATGAAATTTTTTCCTCAGCATCCTTAAAAGGCAAAAAGATCCTCTTCGCCACTTTCCCCGCTGATGGTCATTTTAACCCGCTGACAGGACTGGCGGTTCATTTGAAATGGCTGGGCTGCGATGTACGCTGGTATACTTCCACAAAGTATTCGGATAAACTGCAAAGGCTGGGTATACAGCATTACCCCTTCAGGTCTGCAAAAGATATAAGTGATATTGAAAATGAATTTCCTGAACGGGAGGCCATAAAGGGCCAGGTAGCCAAACTGAAATTTGATATCATTAATGCCTTTATTCTCCGCGGGCCTGAATATTATACAGAGCTGCAGGAGATACACCAAACGTTCCCTTTTGATGCCATGATAGCTGATTGCGCCTTTACCGGGATACCCTTTGTATCCGATAAAATGAATATCCCTGTTGCATCCATTGGCGTATTCCCGCTCACTGAAACATCGAAAGACCTGCCGCCGGCCGGTCTTGGATTGACACCTTCTTATTCTTTATTTGGAAAAATAAAACAAAGCGTACTGCGGTGGGTAGCTGACATTGTCCTGTTCCGCGAGCCTAATAAAGTAATGAGAAAAATGTTGAACAGCTATGGTATAGATCACCTTGGCACCAATGTATTTGACCTGATGGTGAAAAAATCAGCCTTATTGCTACAAAGCGGCACACCGGGTTTTGAGTATTACCGAAGTGACCTGGGAAAAAATATCCGCTTTATTGGTTCATTACTTCCTTACCAGTCAAAAAGGCAAACCATTCAATGGGCTGATGAAAGACTGAACAGGTATGAAAAAATTGTGGTGGTAACACAGGGCACGGTTGAAAAGAATGTAGAAAAGATACTGGTACCAACGCTTGAAGCTTTTAAAAACACCGATGTACTGGTAATAGCGACAACAGGCGGAAGCGGCACAACGGACCTGAGAAAACGATTCCCCCAAAACAATCTCATTATCGAAGACTTTATTCCCTTTGGCGACATCATGCCTTATGCTGATGCCTATATTTCCAATGGAGGTTATGGTGGCGTGATGCTGGGTATCGAAAATCAATTGCCATTAGTGGTAGCCGGTGTGCATGAAGGAAAAAACGAGATCAATGCAAGGATCGGCTATTTTGAGCTGGGCATTAACCTGGGAACCGAATGGCCGAAACCGGAACAAGTGAAGAAAGCGGTAGAAGAAGTGTTAATGAATAAAAAATATAAAGGGAATGTGATGAACCTGGCGAAGGAGTTCAATAAATATGACCCCAATAAACTTACTGCCGGCTACCTGGCAGAAATTTTACAAAAAACAGGCAGGCTTTATATCAGCAGTAGAATGGAAGAAGGAGAAAAGATATACTAAGGATAGTAAATATGGATCAACGCTTGCCCATCCCGTTAATAACGGGATGGGCTTTTTATAACAGATCTTTTTTATTATGACTTCGTAACATCTCCCCATAACCCTGCTTTTTGGATAAAGCAGTTACCGCCCATGCGATGCGCTTTGCTTTTGTTTCTACTGTTTTGGCGCTGTCGATCCACTTACTGAAATACCGCTGGTGTGAACCGGCCAGCGTTTTAAAAAAATTCATAGCGGCTGGTTCATCAGCCAGGCAATCCATAAAATCCGTATTGAACCGGAACTCGTCTTTATCTTCTTCCAATTGCACTTTCAGCATAGCGCCATGTTTTTTGCCAAACCCCTTCCGCATAGCAGCGTTAAGCGCCATCACAAATGCGCCGCCGCCCATCGGCAATAGCGCTATCCCCGAAATTTTATAACTATCCAGCTTCCCTTTTACCCTGAATGATTTTTTATTGCCTGGCTTCAGCTTTTGGGCCATCTCAGCCGGGATCTCAATATAGGTCCAGCCGGTCTTTTCTCCCTGCTTTTCAAATTTGTGTATCGTAGCAGTAAAGGAAACAGCTTTCATGGCATAAACTTAGCGAACTCCCCAAGATTTCCAAAGGTTAAAAGATTATAAAAATCCAGCATATCCCGGATTGATAATTTTCCGTGGCTTATATTTAATCTTCTTTTGACTTCCTGACTAACGGCGATGATCCATGAATAAAATTTTGTCCCTTATCCCCCGAAAATTACTGCTTCTTTTCTGTTCCCTTGTCTTTACGGCAGCATTACACAGCCAGGAAACTCCTGCCAGGATCAGGGTTGTCAACACCAAAAAAGAACCCGTTCCATTTGCTACTATAACAGTTACAAACCGGATCGACAGCTTACTATCCGAAAAAAAAGTAGCGGATAGCAGCGGCTCCGCAACATTCCGGCTTTCAAAAGGCGTTCAATATATTATTTCCGTTTCTGCCATTAACTACCAGCCGCAGGAAAAAAGGATAACATTTACGGCTAATCAAAATGCATTTATTTTTTCACTGGAATCTTCCGCCAAGACACTCGGCGGCGTTGTGGTCAGGTCATCTAAGCCCCTGATGCGGCAGGAAGATGATAAAACGATCGTTGATCCTGAAAATATCGCGGCCACTTCCACCAGCGGCTATGAAGTAATTGAAAAAACTCCCGGTCTTTTTGTTGACCAGGACGGGAATATTTATATCGCCAGTACAACTCCTGCTACTATCCTCATCAATGGCCGGGAAATGAAAATGAGCACGGCCGATATTGCCACCATGCTGAAAAGCCTTCCGCCAAATGCTATTCAGAGCATCGAGATACTACGGACACCTTCTGCTAAATATGATGCATCAAGCAGCGGTGGTATCGTGAATGTAATATTGAAAAAAGGAGTAAAATTGGGCATGACAGGCAGTGTAACCGCCGGCATGCAGCAGGGCACTTACGGTAACCAGTTCGCAGGTTTCACCCTGAACAATAATGATGGAAAGAAAAGTTCTTCGCTAAACGTTAATTACAGCCGGCGCAACAGTTATGATAAGATCATCACTGACCGCCTGCTTGCTCCTGATACGATGCTGAGCCAGGATGCGTTTACCAAATACACAGCCGACGTTTACTTTGCCGGCTACAGCATCGCTTTTCCTGTCAGTAAAAAATGGGACCTCGACTTCAGTACCAGCGGCAGCCTGAATGATTTTAATAATTCCACTGACAATAAAAGTTATATCAAAAAAGTCAGCAGTCAGCAACTGCTCAATGAGAACCTGAA
>DATDIX010000029.1:0-32939 GCA_036520835.1 Chitinophagaceae bacterium
CCCCAGTTATAAGATACCCGCAGGATGAATTTACCGGAATCCTTTTTTTTCTTACCCCCAAAACCACAGCCGATCGCTACTCCCTTATTAAATCCGGAACTGGCATAATTGTCAATATCAAACCCCTCCAGGCCTAAGGCAGTTTCAATGGCGTCCAGGTTCTCCTTTATATTTGATAAATAAAAATTTCCACCGATCAGCGCTTCAATAAATGGCCTTACCGGTGCCGGTGTTGATGGCATCAAACGGAATAACGCATTAGCATGTAATATGCCGTAACTGGTTTTGTAGCTGCCGTTGTAGCCATTTATGTTCACATTAGAAATAAACCGGCCATAATAGGTATACCCGATCTCGGCGCCGATCCGTAAAGGACTGTTTCGCTTATTTTTCCCCCATGTAAAAGGATTGGTGAGTATACAAAGGGCGCCGCCAAAACCAGTATTGCCCATATTATTTTTAATGGCTTCCAGCATTTCCTTGGAAGGAATGCCCACCTGGAAAGCCAGTAATACATTGATATCTTCTACTTCTGTGGCTTTCTCTTCTGCCTCCTGCGACCATGACCATACCGAACATAGCAAGCAGGGGGACAACAATAAAATGACGAGTCTTTTTTTCATTCTTTTGACTATTATATCACACGATGAATTTACCCAGAATACTTATAAATAAAAAATACAGTATCATTCTGAGCAAAATTTGCCGGGTTTTTGAAGTTAACAATAACTGTCTCTAAAGTTACCTACCTTTCAGCCCGGATCATGCTGACGACTTACACTTCCGTTATCCACATGAGGGAAATGATAAAATTGCGTAAACCTTATCCCTGAGCTTTGTTTACACAATCGGTTATTTTTATTGTCAATGTGAACGGTTGTTATTGTAAGATAATAACTCAAACATCATAAGTGCTGCACGAACCAACATCTCAATCTTTACCTGCCCGTCCGTTGGCAACAACGGTGAAATATTTTGATCCGGCAACCAGTTAAACAATAAAAACAAGCAATCATGCTAAACAATTCGCAAATTTTCATGATTCTTTTCCTGATGCTTGGGCCCTTTAAGATATTTGGCCCCTTTGTAAAAATTACAAAGAATGCGGACCCGGCGCTTACCCGGAAGATTGCTGCCCGTGCAATACTTTTTTCAATAATTGCCCTGGCATTAACGGCTTTTTTGGGAGAGAATATGTTGAAAAAATATGGCATCCCTGTCCCTATCCTTGCTTTAACCGCAGGTATCATTCTTTTCCTTGTTGCCCTTCTTAACATCATTCACCAGTTTAACCCTCCCGAAACTCATGAAGAGAGAGCCGGAAACCCTTCACTGGCAGTAGCCATGAACCCGCTTGCGTTCCCTATTATAGTAACACCTTATGGAATTGCAGCAGTCATCGTATTTACTGCCCTTAGCCCCGATCTAAATGGCAGGCTAATGGTGGGTGCAATGGTTGCGGGAATTATGGTTCTGAACCTTCTTATCATGCTTTTCGCCAAATTTTTATTTAAGCCCCTTGCCCTGATACTTCCTATACTGGGTGCAGTTCTCGGTGTCATACAGGTAGCATTGGGTGCAAAGATTATTTATAATTCATTAGAAGCATTGCAGGCTTTATAATTTTTACCCGGGCCATCTATTATCATTGATAAAATGATGATCTATTGCAAGCAGCGTTGCTGGAGGCTCAGCAATACTATTTTCAAATTGACCCGCTCCCCAAAATTGCCCATTAGTGATTATTGGTTAATTTAGCCGCCGGGTTATGGATAAATTCATTGTTTCTGCCAGGAAGTACAGGCCGCAGCTTTTTAATACAGTTGTCGGGCAATCACATATCACCACCACGCTGAAGAATGCGATCAAAAATGACCAGTTGGCGCATGCATTCCTGTTTTGTGGTCCCCGTGGCGTAGGCAAAACCACCTGTGCCCGGATATTGGCCAAAACCATCAATTGCGAAAGCAAAACAAAAGACGGGGAAGCCTGTAATAAATGTAATTCCTGTATCTCATTTAATGAAGGTACTTCGCTGAATATTCATGAGCTGGACGCCGCCAGCAATAACTCCGTAGATGATATAAGGACCCTGGTAGAGCAGGTTCGTTTTGCCCCGCAGGCAGGCAGGTATAAAGTGTATATCATAGATGAGGTACACATGCTAAGCACTTCCGCTTTCAATGCTTTTTTAAAAACACTGGAAGAGCCGCCGCCTTATGCCATTTTTATCCTGGCCACTACTGAAAAGCACAAGATCCTTCCTACTATCTTAAGCCGTTGCCAGATATTCGATTTCAAACGCATCACTAACAATGATACCGTTGATCACCTGCAGGAAATATGCGATAAGGAAGAAATAAAAGCGGAGAAAGCGGCACTCCACGTTATTGCCCAAAAAAGCGAAGGCTGTATGCGGGATGCACTCAGCATCATGGATAAAATTGTAAGCTTCACCAATGGCGAGTTAACCTATACCCATACACTGGAGCACCTGAATATCCTGGATGCTGATTATTATTTCAAACTGCTGGATTGTATGCTGCAGCAGGATCTTTCCGGGGCTATGCTATTGTATGATGATATTAACCGGAAAGGTTTTGAAGGTGACCTGGTGGTGAACGGGTTTGCAGAGTTCATCCGGAATTTACTGGTGTGTAAAGATGAAAAAGCAGCTAGCCTGCTGGAGGTGGTGGAAAATTTTAAAGATAAATATGTAGCTACAGCCAAAAATGTTTCCGCAGCCGTTTTGATCAGCGCTTTGAATATTTTGAATGAAACGGAAATAAATTATAAAGCCGCCCGTAATAAAAGATTGCATGTTGAACTGGCGTTGATCAAACTATGTTACCTGCAGCAAGCCATCATACTCACCGCAGAAGGAAGCGGGATCGGTAAAAAAAAACTAACTGAAGCAGCAAAACCCATTGCTTTCCGGCAGATCGCTCCGCTGGAGATCAGCAACCAAAGGCCGGGCGCCGGAAAACAGGATTCGGAAACGAAACTTATCATTGAAACGCCAGAAATAGAAAAAATTAAAGTAGCTGAAGAAAGATTCGCATACGGAAAGCAAACAACGAATACCGGGCAACCCATAACAAGTAACCCCGAATCAGGTTCTGGACAGGCTACACAACCAGTAACAGCCAAAATCTCTCCGCTCGACAAGATCCGCAAACAATATAAGAGCAACGGCGCTTCCACTAACGGGAACACTAATCACCCGTTACATGAAGAAGAATTGCAAAAAGCGTGGTTGGAGTACGTTCAAAAATTAAAGGAAGCCAAAAGTTCAGCTGCCCAGAGTTTTGAACTTGCCGCCCTGCGCATTATAGATGAAAATTCATTTGAAGCCGTAACGGCCAACAACATTGAACAAAAATTCATTGAGCAGGACCGTAATAAACTATTTGCTTTCCTGCAGGAGAAACTGCATAACCGCTTATTGCAATTCACGGTGACGATCGAAGACAAACCGGGATCACGGCCAAAGGTTGAAATCCCTCTTTCTACCAAGGATCAGTTTCAGAAAATAATAGAACAATACCCGATGGTAAAAGAATTAAAAGACCGTTTGAAACTTGATCTTGACTGGTAATATCGCCTTTTCAAAATGATCCTGCGCAGGGTCTATGCAACGTTTCCAAAACAACTCTTGTCAGCAAACAATATGCAAAAAAAGTCTTTTCTTACCGGGCTTTTATTCTTACTTGCATTTTCCTTTTTTTCCTGCAGCAAAGAAGGCGATACAACCGTCGGAACATTCTATGGAAACTGGAAAACCAGTTATGGCGATACGATCATATTTGCCCGGGTGAATGGAAAAAATATGGTCAATTACGATCAATCAATGAACCCGGCAATGCCTATGAATGGCAACTTTGAATATACTTACCGGCAAGATAAACTTGGCATCAAAGACGGGTTGAGCGGATTAGCGAGTTTTCGTTTTTACCAGACCTTCCGATGGCTTGAAGAAGGCCGGTCATTTGAAGTACAGGGTGTAGAATGGTTTCCTTTTATCTCCTCCACCGGCACCTGGTTTACTTTTACCAAAATCCGGTAGCACTTACCCGTTTTATTATATCTCCCGGCCTGTCCCCTATTCATCATTTTACCTTAATTTCGGCCAAAATTCAAAGGCATATGGCTGAAGTGATATTGATGCCCCGCCTGAGCGACACGATGACCGAAGGAGTGATCGCTGCCTGGCATAAAAAAGTAGGTGACCCGGTGAAAAAAGGTGAATTGCTTGCCGAAGTAGAAACCGATAAGGCCACCATGGAACTCGAAAGCTACAAAGATGGCACCTTACTGCATATTGGTACCGACAAGGGCGGCAAACTGCAGGTAAATGATCTGCTGGCGATCATTGGAAATAAAGGCGAAGATATTTCCAGCCTTGTCAAGGCAGGCGGAGCCACTGAAACAAAGGAACCTGCAAAGAAAGAAGGAGCTACTGCCAAAAAACCAGAAACCAGTAACAAGCAACCAGTAACCGGATCTATTGATATTTCTAAAATGGAGGAAGTAGTATTAATGCCACGGCTTAGTGATACTATGACGGAAGGGGTGATCGCAGGGTGGAATAAAAACGTTGGCGATACGGTAAAGAAAGGAGATGTGTTGGCTGAAATAGAAACGGATAAAGCTACCATGGAACTGGAGAGTTACAAGAACGGAAAGCTTTTGTACCAGGGAGCGAAAAAAGGAGAAAAGATAGCGGTCAATGACCTGCTTTGTATAATCGGTGAAGAAGGAAAAGTGAACGTAGCCGCTATTGTTGCTGCTGCAAAAGGCGGAGTTGCTGCACCACAAAGCAGCCCTGCAAGCCAGGAAACGGTTACTGTGAAAGAACAGGTAACCAGTAACCAGCAACACGAGACATCATCTTCCAATGGACGGGTAAAAGCCTCTCCCCTTGCAAAAAAATTAGCGGCTGAAAAAGGAATTGATATCAATAAGCTGTCCGGCTCAGGCGATGGAGGAAGAATTGTAAAAGCCGATGTGGATAGTTATACCCCGGCAGCCGCTGCACCGGTTGCTGCAACGGCTACTGCTGAAAAGAAACCGGCTGCGATGCCTGTATTTGCTCCCGTTATCGCAGGGCAGGAGGGTTATACGGATATTCCCAATTCGCAGATGCGCAATGTAATTGCAAAGAGGCTGGGTGAAAGCAAATTCAGCGCCCCTCATTTCTATCTCACGATGGAGATCAATATGGATAATGCGATGGCTGCACGTCCGCAACTCAATGAAATAAGTCCTGTCAAGATCAGCTTTAATGATATGGTAGTAAAGGCAGCGGCCCTTGCATTAAGGCAGCATCCTGCGGTCAATGCTTCCTGGATGGGTGATAAAATACGCCGTTACCAGCATGTGCATATCGGTATCGCCGTAGCCATTGAAGACGGGCTGATCGTTCCGGTTGTGCGTTTTGCTGACCAGAAAACTTTATCCCAAATAGCTGCTGAAAGCAAAGAACTGAGCGGTAAAGCAAGAAATAAAAAATTGCAGCCAAATGAATTTACCGGCAACACATTTACCATTTCTAATCTTGGCATGATGGATATTGATGAGTTCACTGCCATTATCAATCCTCCTGACAGTTGCATCATGGCTGTAGGCAGGATAAAAGAAATTGTGGTGAAAAAAGGTGACGGGTTTGGCGTAAGCAATGTGATGAAAGTAACCCTGAGCTGTGATCATCGCAGCGTGGATGGTGCTTCTGGCGCAGCTTTCCTGCAAACATTCAAGAAATTCCTTGAGAGCCCCATAACAATGTTACTCTGATCCTTTCGAAATTTTTGTAAAAGCTATCCGCCGCAGTGGATAGCTTTTTTATTTTCCGGCAACCCGGGCCATTCGTGTTTTTACGGGCTAAAGTTATAAGTGAATTTTCTTAAACTTCTAAATTGTCATCTATAATTGCAGCATCCAATACTTAAAACGCTTATTTTGTCAAAAAATTCCAGATCCATGAAAGAAAGAGACCCTGAAGCGTTGTCCTGGACATCACGTTTTACTGTTATTGCTTTCTCCTTTTTTGCTTTTAGCTTGTTTATAAAACTGATCGGGAGTTCACCTGCACATATCACCCTGTTCCTGAATATAGGCTTTATTGCTACCGGTCTCGCTGTACTTTCTTTCCTTAATAATTTAACGAGAGCTTATATGCCGGATAAGAAAAAAGATCTTTCAGCTTCCCCGGAACACGATTAATTCCTTTCTTTCCGAAGATCGGTTTCCAGCAATACTACCTTTCCATCCATGGTAGAAACAACGAGCTGTTGTTTATCCAAAACACGGACTGTATTGACCATCGAGTTATCGATCTTATATGCCCACAGCACTTGCTGCTTCGAGGGATCTATGGCATACACCACCCCGCTTTTGGTTCCAAAAAAAACATGGCTGTCTTTTTCGATGAGCATAGAAGGAACATGTTCGTAACCAAAACCACATCCCATCCGCCAGACAGTTAATTGTTTTTCCCTGCCCGTAGCATAAGCTACGATCGTATCCTGCATGGTTTTTCCATACACCCATTCACCATCCGCAGAAATACCAATGGATTCACGGACAGTGGCATCATTGTTTCTCCATAACGTTTTGCCGTCAGCAGCAGCAATAGCAGAAATATACCTGTCCGGCGCTACTACATATACTACACCATCATGCGCAACCGGGATACAGGCTGCTGGTGAAAAGTTCCGGACGGTTGAGCCGTTGTTCCATTTCCATATTAATGCTCCTGTCTTTTTATCCAATGCATACAAATGCCTGTCCCAGGCACCGAAAATTATTTTGCCGTCATATAATAATGGAGTGCTGACAACAGGCCCCTGCAAACTATCAAAGGACCAGATCGTTTTTCCGGTGATAAGATCAAGGGCAATAAATGAATGATCGCTGCCACCGATAAAAATTGTATCGTTTTGTATCAATGGAGAGCCCAGCACAGAAGCTGCTCTTTCATTCTTCCATTTTAATTTCCCTTTTTTTATATCGACGCAATAAACGTTTCCATCCCCGGAGCCAAATACCACCAGTCCTTTTGCAATAGCCGGTGAGGAAAAGATAGCGCCTCCGGAATGGTAAGCCCATTTTTGTTTTCCATTCCTTAAAGAGAGACATAATAATTTCCCATCCTGGTTTCCGACTATGACATTATCACCGTCTGCAGCAGGTGTGGAGATAATATTCGCTTCAGAAGAGAATTTCCATTTTTCTTTTACCTGTGGGTACTTATCATTAATACTATAATCGGGGCGGTTGAATTTTTTATCCTTTGCAAATTTCCTTGTTTCGATCTTTACGCCTGTCCATGAACTCAGCGTTTCCACTCCCGGTCTTCTTTCTGTAAATAATATTGAATCGATCCTTACATCAACAAGATTAAAACCACCCACTTCTTTTTTAGCCCGCAGGTTTGACCGTCCCATTACCCCGGGAATATCTTCAAAATTCATTGCTTTATTAGCATGTCCATGACCGCAAAGAATGGCCCATGTATTATAATTACGGAGCCGGTCAGTTATCTCATACCAGTTATCCAACCCGTTATCTATCGGGTAATGATTGAGAAAGATAACGGGTTGTTGCTCCTTCAAAGTCTTTAATTCATTATCCAGCCAGTTGATAGCGCTCCGGGGAACATGACCATCACTCATCCGGACATAGGGCCCGGATGCACAGCCGAGAAAGCGGATACCGCTGTATTCAAAACTGAATTTATCGTTGCCGAAAATGGTACTGAAACTGACGCCGCCGCTTTCACTCCAGCCGGTGTCGTGATTACCGGGAATGATATAGTAAGGCACTTTCAGTTCGTCGAATATTTGTTTGGCCCTTTTTATTTCTTCATTCGTTCCCAGTTCAGTGATATCTCCTGTGATGACAACAAAAGCAATATCAGTCATCTGGTTGATGTCGGCAACAGTTCGCCGAAGATCCTCTTCTGCCTTTCCATCCGGCGAACCGATATGGGTATCTGATAAAAAAGCAAACCGAAAAGGTTTGAACTGTGATTGTGCTGCCACTGAAAGGATCAGCAGGCTGGCCAATAAAATTTTCCTCATGCCTCAAGTTACTTATTCCGGTTACAAATCCCGGCCGGATAATAAATTTTTCATCGTTAATATTTTCTTTTACCCCGTTCAGGATTTCGGGGATTGCTTATATTCGATATTCAAACTTGGTAAAATGATACTGCTTGACATTTCTTCCTGGTGGCAATCCATGATCTTTTTTGAAAAGATATTCTGGGTGATCGCTTTGCTTTTTTCTCTCCTGTTTCTCATTCAGGCTATTTTGTCTTTTACATCGGGTAATGGAGATGTATCAGCCGGTGATGCTGACGATTATATCGGCGATGATGATGGCATCGGATACCAGTTCTTTACCATAAAAAATCTAATCGCTTTCTTTACTGTATTCGGATGGACTGGCATTGCCTGTATAAAGGGAGGAATGGATAAAATACCAACCATTGCTATTGCATTGGTAGCCGGCTCCCTGATGGTGCTGATTATGGCTTTTCTTTTTCGCAGCATGAGCAAATTGAAACATAGTGGCACTCTCCAGGTAAAAAACGCCATTGGTGTTATTGGCGAAACCTATCTTTTTATTCCGGCCGGCCGGGGTGGTTTTGGTAAGGTACATGTTAAAGTACAGGGATCATTACATGAACTGCAGGCCATCACTGATGATGAACAGCAGATCGCAACCGGCAAACTCGTAAAAGTAATTGATGTGATCAATGACAGTATCCTTCTGGTCACTACCAAAATCTCTTAATCAAAATTCATTAATAATTAGTTTATGGCAGAGAATCTATTATTGGTCATATCCGTAGCGGTCGTATTCGTCTTTATCCTGATCTTTTCCATGTTCCGTCGTTACAAGCGTTGTCCTTCAGACAGGATACTGGTAGTATATGGTAAAGTAGGTAAAGGTGCTGAAGGAAGTTTAACAGCTAAATGTATCCATGGCGGCGCAGCATTTATCTGGCCCATCATACAGGATTATTCTTTTCTTGACCTCACTCCTATTTCGCTGGAAGTAAATCTTACCAGCGCTTTGAGTAAACAGAATATCCGGGTGGATGTTCCTTCCCGTTTTACGGTGGGTATATCTACCGAGCCGGCTGTGATGCAAAATGCAGCTGAACGTTTACTGGGGATGCAGCGCCCTGCTATACATGACCTCGCAAAAGATATCATTCTTGGCCAGATGCGTTTGGTAGTAGCCATGATGGATATTGAAGAGATCAATAATAACCGGGATAAATTCCTGGCCAATATAGCAGGCAACGTAGAAGCCGAACTGAACAAGATCGGATTGAAGATGATCAACGTGAACGTAACGGATATCAAGGACGAAAGCGGCTATATTGATGCGTTGGGTAAAGAAGCAGCTGCAAAAGCGATCAATGAAGCAAAGATCCGCGTGGCCGAACAGGAACGTACCGGTGATATCGGTAAGACCACGGCAGAAAAAGAAAGGGATATCAAAGTAGCGGAAACACAACGTGACCGTGACATCAATGTAGCGCTTGCATTAAAAGAAAAAGAAATACAGATAGCAGGCGCCAACAGGGATGAGAATATTGGTAAAGCCGAAGCACAAAGAGATACAAGAGTAAAAACAGCTGAAGCCAATGCTATAGCCGTACAAGGAGAGAATCTTTCGAAAATCGAGATTGCCAACTCAGATGCTCTCAGAAGAGAACGGGAAGCGGAAGCGCTGAAAAAGGCGATAGCAGCAGAAAAAGTACAAGCAGCGAAAGCGTTAGAAGAAGCTTACCTGGCTGAAAAGAAATCAGAAGATGCCCGTGCTGAAAGAGACCGTGCCACACAAAATGCAACGATCGTTGTAGCAGCGGATATCCAAAAACAAAAACTGATCATTGAAGCGCAGGCCTCTGCAGAGCAGTTGCGGGAAAGAGCTAAAGGGGAAGCTGATGCTATCTTTGCCAAATTAGAAGCAGAAGCAAGAGGTATGTACGAGATCCTTACCAAACAGGCTGAAGGTTTGGAACGCATTGTAAAATCGGCCGGCAATAATCCAAAAGATGCTGTGCTGTTGCTGATCGTCGATAAGCTTCCGGAATTGGTGAAAATGCAGACAGAAGCTATCAAGAATATCAAGATCGATAAAGTGACGGTGTGGGATAGCGGCCAGGGTGTTGACGGAAAAGGTTCAACTGCTAACTTTATGAGCGGTTTGTATAAAGCGGTCCCGCCACTGAAAGATATTTTCGACATGGCAGGTATGGACCTGCCGACCTACCTGGGAAAAAAGAAAGACGATACGCCCGGCGAAATCAAGGCCGAAGAAGTAAAAAAGAAATGATCCATCTCAAAGGGGCTGACCGGCCCCTTTTGTTCAGCATATATTTTCAATATATTTTGAAAGTTCGGAACGATCCTATAGCTTTGGGTCATGAAACTGACAGAAGCCAAACAACAATTCATTGCCTCCTGGGGAGCATTCGGCACCCATTGGGGTATTAACAGGACCATGGCACAGATACATGCCCTGCTGCTGGTAACTCCCGATCCGCTTACACAGGATGATATCATGGATCAACTGAATATCAGCCGGGGCAATACCAATATGAATATCCGGGAGCTGATCAACTGGGGCCTGGTAGACAGGGTGCTGCTGACCGGTGAACGCAAAGAATATTTTTCCGCGGAAAAGGATATCTGGAAAGTGGTCAAGCAAATAGTAAAGGAAAGAAAGAAAAGGGAACTGGAACCCATGCTGAAACTACTGGATCAACTGGAAGAAGTGGAAGGCGATAAAAGAGATAAGAATGTAAAGGCCTTTGTGGACACAGTCAGCAGTATAAAAAAACTGGGGAAACAGGCAGACAAAACATTAGATGCGATGATCAAAGCGGAGGAGGGTTGGTTTGTGGGGAATCTTATTAAGCTCTTTAAGTGATCCCGGAATGGGAATCAGTAAGCCGGTCATTCCGGCTTTTATTTGGAAACATGCTTTCATTTTTTTCTGAAAGTTTAATATAGTTGGTATGAAAGTTTTTAAAATCATAGATGCTACCATAAGTCTCGCCTTGATACTGGTACTTTCTATCTGGTACTTACAAGATCCTTCTTTTGACAGCCTGATCGAAAGTTACCTGATAACAGGTGGATGGCAACTCATCAGCATGTTCGTACATGCTATAGGTAAGTGGTTTACCAAAAAATGGGGTGTCCGGTATGTATATCATTGGATAGCACTTATCAGCGTCGTAACCATGCCTATGGGCTCCATCTGGATACTGGCTTTTACAGCGCCATTCATGGCTATATTTTATACCTGCCTGTGCTACTATGAAGTTTTTATGAGGATGAAATAATGCTTTTATCTAAAATAAATTTAATGATAAATAAAAAGATCATCATCGCTGGCGGCACCGGCTTTATCGGGCAGGAACTGGCAAAATATTTTGGTAAAGAAAACGAGATCGTCATTCTGGGGAGGCAGTCGGGTGATAAACATAAAAACTCATATAATCAGGAACAGCTAAAAGCTGCCGATGAGTATCATCTCCGGTATATAAAATGGAACGGTAAAGATGTCGAAGAACACTGGAGCATGGAAGTAGACGGAGCCGATCTTATCATAAACCTGGCCGGAAAATCTGTCAATTGCCGCTATCATAAAAAACAAAAACAGGAAATATTTGATAGCCGTACACACAGCACGAAAGCAATTGGTGAAGCAATAAGAAGATCAGCGAAACCACCGAAGCTTTGGATCAACGCAGCATCAACCACCATTTACCAGCACAGCCTTGAAAGACCAAATGATGAATTCACAGGTATTATCAGCGACTGGAAAAAAGATAATATGCCTTATAATATCATCGACCAGATCCGTTATAAAAAGAACAGGGTCATTGCAAAACTATTTCATGGAAAAGCTTCCGATCAGTATAAGGAACTTGAAATGGATTTTTCGGTACAGGTTTGCAAGCGATGGGAAAAAACATTTTTTGATCAGCAGACACCCGCCACCCGGAAGATTGTTTTGAGAACAGCAATCACTTTGGGCAAGGGGGGTGTCATTACACCTTATCTGAATCTCTGCAAGTTTGGTCTTGGGGGAAAGCAAGGTACGGGCAAGCAGATGTTCAGTTGGGTACATGTTGAAGACGTAGCCAGGATGATAGAATGGCTGTATGAGAACGACAAGACGGCGGGCATTTACAATTGTGTTGCCCCGAATGCGATACCCAATTATGCCCTTATGAAAACTCTCCGGCAACTTACCGGCAATAAAATTGGTTTACCTGCTTACACATGGATGCTGGAAGCAGGAGCCTTCATGATCGGTACCGAAACTGAACTGATATTGAAAAGCCGGTGGGTGGTACCCACAAGAGCCCTGCAGGAAGGTTTCTCGTTTAAATACCCTTTGCTGAATGATGCTTTAAAGCAAATCATATCAGAACTGTCAAAGAAAACATATCGCCTGCTCTAAAAACAAAACTCATCTTCCTTTTGTTATTCTATCTTTAATTACTGTATGGAAAAGAAAAAGACACTCGTACTGGGTGCATCGGATAACCCTTCCCGCTATAGTTTCCTGGCTGTTCAAAAACTAAGAAAGTTTGAACACCCGGTGGCTGCTATCGGAAGAAGGAATACAAAGGTGGGAGATGTATTAATTGAAAAAGAAACCAGGCCCCTTACCGGTATAGATACAGTAACCCTTTACCTGAACCCTTTTCACCAGCGGGAATATTACGATTACATTCTTTCCTTAAAACCGAAGCGGATCATCTTCAACCCGGGAAGCGAAAACGAAGAGCTGGCAAGGCTTGCAGCGCAAAACAATATTAAAACGATGGAAGCCTGTACGTTGGTTTTACTAAGCACAGGACAATACTGACAGCTCCGGGGCTGCGAAGTTTTACGAACAACCACAAAGTACTAGTGCGAAATCTTTGCTCTTTTAATTCAAAGTGCTTGGACTTGTTAAAAGTTTTTGCAAATATTTGTTCACCGTCCCCCCTGAAAGCTGCAACAGCGTAAAACCTGTTGCCAGTAAGAAATCCATATACTTATTAAAATCATCCAATGAAAAACCTGTACTTGCCGGGCATCTGCCTGTCATTACTGCTGATCTGTGCCTCCGCTCCTGCACAGGAAAAGATACCGGTCAACGAGCCGGACCTCAATAAGCCAAAATTATTCAGCAACCTTCCTGATAAGATTCCTGTTAACATCCTTGACCTGCAGGGCCTGGTGAACACTGAAACAGGAAAAGAAGTTTCCCTTATGCTTGAAAAAAATACTTCCACCGGTTTTACCGGTAAAGTGGTATCTGCCGCTTCGAAGTATAATAATAATATTCGCAGCGTAGTGATACGCTCCAGTAATTTTAACGGTGCCACATTAACCCTGTCCTCTTCCATCCTTGCCAACGGCACCGTTAAAATTACCGGCCGAATTATCAGCCCGCAGCATGGCGACCTTTATGAATTGCAAAAACTAAACGATGAATATATGTTTATAAAGAAGAACTATTATGACCTGATCAATGAATGACCCGGCTGACTGACCCGTTTTTATTCTGTATCCAGGCCCCTATTGAAAACTAAAATCCGCCTTGTTATGACAACAAGTATCCGAACCCTTATCCTGCTGATGGCATTGACATCAGTCATGATGATGAAAGCGCAAGTTCCCCTTTTGAGCAGCCATCCTTCCGCCCAGGCAGTTATGTTCCTCGATTTCGATGGACATACTGTCGAGGGCACCAGTTGGAATTATAACGGCCCCATAGCCTGCGGAGCTGCGGGGCTGAATAATTCCCAGGTCACGGAAATATTCAACCGTGTAGCAGAAGACTATCGTCCATTTAACATCAACATCACTACTGACTCAGTTAAGTATATTGCTGCGCCGGTTAATAAAAGAATGAGACTGATCCTGACGGTTACTTCCAGTTGGTATGGAGCAGCGGGTGGTGTAGCCTTTATCAATTCATTTACCTGGGGTGATGATAATCCCTGTTTTGTGTTCTCCGCTTTACTGAATTATAATGTAAAAAATATTGCCGAAGCTGCTTCACATGAGGCAGGCCATACACTTGGTTTGTTTCACCAGTCTTCCTATGATACCAATTGCACCAAACTTTCCGATTATCATCCCGGTAACGGATCAGGTGAGATCGGCTGGGCACCAATCATGGGAGTCGGTTATTACCGAAATATGACCTTATGGAACAATGGCCCCAATTCATACGGCTGCACCAACTACCAAAGCGATCTTGATATCATTGTTTCTGCCAATAATGGTTTTAGTTACCGAACTGATGACCACAGCAGTGATTTTACCAGTGCGGCCACAACCAGTTTATCGAACAATGAATTCACGGCAAGCGGTATAATAGAAAGAAATACCGATATGGATATATTCAGGTTTACCATGCCATCACTTGGGCGTTTCCAGTTAGATGCGATCCCTTACAATGTTGGTACGGGCAACACCGGTTCAGATTTAGATCTGCAGGTTACCCTGTATAATAATGCCCAGGCTGTACTCAATATTTATAATCCGGGTACCTTACTCAGTTCCGTGGTGGATACTACGCTTAGCCCCGGTATTTATTATATACGTATAGAAGGTAAAGGGAACCAATTTGCGCCCAACTACGCAAGCCTCGGATCATATTCGTTGCTTGGCCGTGTTACGCCTGGTTCTGTGTTGCCGGTACGTAAACTTGAATTGCGTGGCATTTTGAATGGAGATAAGCATGAGCTGAACTGGGACATTGAAGCGAATGAACAGGTAGCACAGCAAATACTGGAAATAGCTGCTGATGACAGAACTTTCGTTCCACTTACACAATCAACGAATGATGCACGTTCCTATACCTATCGTCCCTATAATATCACATCTGCTCAATACCGGCTGAATGTACTATTTGATAATGGCCGGCAATACTACTCAAATGTTGTAACGATACGTCATGGTGTAACACCCCGGCCCCAGTTGACAGGAACGATCATTCTATCCAATACAATCGTTGTAAGCAGTCCGGGTAATTATGACTATTCGATCATTGACAGGAATGGTATGATCATTATGAAAGGCAAAATAACTGCAGGCATTAATACGATCAATTCCGCTGAGATAGTGAGTGGCCTGTATATGATCCGTTTTGCGGATAATACGCAGCAATGGACCGATAAATTCGTACGTCAATAAACTCTTTCCGGTCCGCCGCGGCGGACAATAATCCGTTCCCCCTTTTACTAATCAGAGGTTTTCCGTATCTTGGGAAAACCTCTTTTTTTATGCGTTGGAGAAAATTTAATGGCGACCCTATTGATCTTCCCATTCTGAGGGCTGTTGAAAATGCTATCAAACGGGAAACCGCCGCGGGTTTCAGGCTGAAAGTATGTATCGGTACTGACTCGCAGGTAAAGGGAAAAGAAACAGAATTTGCTACAGTTATCGTCTTTCTGCGTGAAGGACATGGCGGGTTCATGTTCATCCACAATGATAAGACAAGGCAGCAGTACACCATCAAGGAAAGGATGCTGATGGAAGTTGCCAAAAGTATTGAGATCGCTTACGAATTATGCAACCTGTTCACCGTTTACAACGTGGATATGGAAGTGCATGCGGACATCAATACCAACCCGCATTTCAAAAGCAATGATGCGCTCAAAGAAGCCATGGGCTATATCCTGGGAATGGGCTTTGCTTTCAAAGCCAAACCGGAAGCCTTTGCCAGCAGCAGTTGCGCCAACAAAGTGGTAAACTGACCGCTGTCCCCGCCATCCTTATTGATGCGGAGGACACTCCGCCAAAGAAGTCGTCTCCCCTATTTTTTTGTTCTTCTCCTCAATCCGATGATCAGTACGATCAGGAAAAAAACTCCAAGCGATAAATACAATAAAGCTTGTTTCATAAACCCTTTTTGTGAAACTATGAAATGAAACGGGGGAAATAAATACCGTGAGAATGGTATTTTAACGGGTCTTTACCGCGGGAATCATATTGCTGGTCTTCTGCTTTGAGGCATCCGTGTTTTGAATTTCATCAAGAGAAGAAGTAACAGGAGAATTGGCGTCTTGGTACATCTTTTCAATCTTTTTAGTGTCTTCCTGCGCCAGTGAAAAGATCACGAGCACCATCACAAACAAAACAACGACCAGATTTTTTTCGGATAAGATCCTTTTCATACAATAAATCCTGAATTGATTGCAAAATAAAGCATAAAAGCTTAACAATCCAAAGTGATTTCACTAAGAAAAACTATAGCCTGGTAAAACTGTTATTCAATGCTCCTATATAATCCAGCAATGGCTTTCGTCCTTCTTTGCTGATAGCCGATGTAATAAAATACGGAGGTGGCAATTCCCAGTTATCAGATAATGCTTTTAGAAACGCTTCCACATGGCGTTTGGTTGCCATAGGTTTGTTTTTATCTGCTTTGGTAAATACCAACACAAAAGGTGTTTCCCACTTACCTAACTGGTTGATGAAATCAAGATCTATTTGTTGCGGTTCATGACGGCTGTCTATCAATACAAACAAGCAAACAAGGTTTTCTCTCTTTCGGATATAGTTCTCGATCATTTGCTCCCATCGGCGGCGGCTGCTTTGTGATATCTTGGCATAACCATAGCCGGGCAGATCCACCAGGTACCATTTCTTTTTGTCGTTGGAAACGATCTCAAAATGATTAATGAGCTGTGTCTTTCCCGGCGCAGCTGAGGTCTTGGCCAGGTTTTTATTATTGCTCAGCATATTCATCAGCGATGATTTACCTACATTGCTGCGGCCGATAAATGCGTACTCCGCCCTGTCTGCTTTGGGGCATTGATCATAATGAGCATTACTGATGAGGTATTGGGAAGAAATGATCTCCATTGGGGGTGCAAGATAGCGGATAAGATTTTTTAAATATTACATTCCATTTTTATCAAAAGATCGGGCATCCTGTTTCAAAAAAACTTCACCCCGCTAACTCCGTCCAGTTTTTTACCTTCGCAGCATCATGACAGAAAAGATCCTGATCCTCGATTTTGGCTCTCAGTATACTCAGTTGATAGCCAGGGCCGTACGGGAGGCCAATGTTTATTGCGAAATCATCCCCTATCATAGGAGTATTGAGTTTGAACCCGGGCTGAAAGGTATTATTCTTTCCGGCTCCCCTTTTTCTGTGAATGAAGAAAAGGCCCCGGATGTAAATGTGCAGGAGTTTATCACCAAAGTCCCTGTGCTTGGTGTTTGCTATGGCGCACAACTGACTGCCAAACGTTTTGGAGGCATCGTGGCAAAAAGCAACAAGCGGGAATATGGACGGGCTATTCTTCAAAAGAAAAAAGAAGATGTATTGCTCAAAGAAGTTTCTGCTGACAGCCAGGTATGGATGAGCCATAGTGATACCATTAAAGAACTACCCGAAGGTTTTGAATTGCTGGCAACTACTGAAAGTATCCCGGTTGCTGCTTTTAAAAAGAACGGTACAGAAGCAAAGCCTTTATATGGCGTACAGTTCCACCCGGAAGTATATCACTCGACAGAAGGGAAAAAAATACTCCATAATTTCTTAGTGAATATCTGTGGCTGTTCGCAGGACTGGACACCGGCACATTTCATTACTGATACAGTAGACGCATTAAAGAAAAAGATCGGCGACCGGAAAGTGATCATGGCGCTGAGTGGCGGGGTTGATTCAACTGTAGCCGCTACATTGATACATAAAGCGGTTGGTGACCAGTTGATCGGCATCTTTGTTGACAATGGCGTACTGCGTAAAGATGAATTCAGCCAGGTACTGATCACGTATGCGAAATTGGGATTGAACGTGGAAGGTATTGATGCCCGTGAACGTTTTTACAATGCACTTGCCGGTAAAACCGACCCGGAGGCCAAGCGAAAGGTGATCGGCAGTATGTTCATTGATATTTTCCAGGAAGAAGCCAAAAAAATAGAAGGGATAGGCATGCTGGGACAAGGAACGATTTATCCAGATGTAATCGAAAGCGTATCAGTTCATGGCCCTTCTGTTACGATCAAATCGCATCATAATGTAGGAGGTTTACCGGAACATTTACACCTGGAGCTGGTAGAGCCTTTGCGGTCGTTGTTCAAAGATGAAGTAAGGAAAGTGGGAAGGGAATTAGGCATACCGGCTGAAATGATCGACAGGCATCCATTCCCGGGGCCTGGCCTGGCAATACGTATTTTGGGAGAAATAACAGAAGAAAAGGTACAGTTGTTGCAGGAAGCAGACCACCTGTATGTAAAAGCTTTGAAAGATAACAAGCTGTATGCAACGGTATGGCAGGCAGGTGCAATCTTATTGCCGGTAAAAAGCGTAGGCGTCATGGGTGATGAAAGGACCTATGAATTCACTGTCGCATTAAGGGCTGTAACCAGTGTAGATGGAATGACGGCTGACTGGGCGCATTTGCCTTATGATTTTTTAGCTAATATCTCAAATGAGATAATTAATAACGTTAGAGGTATCAACAGGGTGGTATATGATATCAGCAGCAAACCGCCGGCAACGATAGAATGGGAATAAGACAGTTACTGGTTACTGGTCACCGGATACCAGTAACCGGATAAAACGTAAATAAATGAGAAAGCTTTTTTTATCTGTATTGGTTATAATGGCGGGCATTAGCTGTGCTATAGCACAAAATGATTCTTTATCGCCATTGCCAGTCAAACACAAGATCGCCATTTTCGCACCGTTATATCTTGACTCGGCATTTGGTGCGGCTGATGAGTACAGGTATGAAAAAAAAGTGTTTCCTAAATTCATTAACCCCGGCCTGGAATTTTATGAAGGAGCACAGCTTGCACTGGATTCTATGGCTAAAGAAGGAAAGGAACTGGAGGTATTTGTGTATGATACCCGGTCAGCCAAAGAATCACTCGAAGATCAATTAAATAAACCCGAGATCAGTGATGTTGAACTTATCATTGCCCATTGCAGTGGTAACGAGGTGTGGGTATTTGCCGATGCGGGCTTAAAAAGAAATATCCCTGTCATTAATACCACTATCCCTCATGACGGGGGCGCCTCAGCTAATCCTTTTTTCGTTGTTTTGAACCCTACGCTTAAAACACAATGTGAAGGCATCTACAGGTATGCACAAAAATATTATTCCATAAATCCCATTGTCGTTTTTCGCAAAAAAGGAGTGATCGAAGACCAGGTCAAAACGTATTTCGATGATTTCAGTAAGGTCACTATGTCTGTGCCATTGAAAATAAAATACGTGGACTTGCCCGATAGCTTTACAGTGAACCAGTTAAGAGCACATCTCGATACAGTTCGCCGCACTTTTTGTATAACGGGAAGCCTTGATGCCAATTTCGGGAAAAGGCTGGCTACCCAATTAGCTTCCCTGAACAAACAGTATCCTGCCGTAGTAATGGGTATGCCGACATGGGATGCCATTAAAGATTTCACCAAACCCGAGTTCAAAGGATTGGAAATTATCTACAGCAACCCTTTTTATAATGCCAAAACAGATAAGGTAAGCCAGGATATCACCAATCACTTCACCAATACTATGTATGCCCGCCCCAGTGATATGGTTTTCCGCGGTTACGAAGTGACCTGGAAATTTTCCCGGCTGCTGCTGCAATATGGCAAGGACCTTTCGTCAAACCTTAGCAACAAACAAAACAAGGTTTTTACCGACTTTGACATTCAGCCTGTATTGAACAGGAAAAACATGTCGCTTGATTATTTCGAGAATAAAAAATTATACTTCCTGAAATGGCAGGATGGTATTATCAAGGGTGTGAACTGATCTTTCCTCATTCTTGCAATCTTAATAACCACCCTGTTTTTCACTTTTCCTTTTAGGTTAAGTTTGCACTATGCTGCAGCAAACAAATGGGTACAGGATAGTATCTGAATGGCTTGCCCGTAAAGGGTTTCAACCATTCATTTTCCAGGAACAAACCTGGCAGCATATCCTTGATAGTGAAAGTGGCCTCGTGAATGCACCCACCGGTTGCGGCAAAACCTTTTCTGTTTTTCTCGGCGCTGTGATACAATTCTTCAACAACACTGCGGGTGATAAAAAAATAAAATCACCGGGACTGCAATTACTATGGATCACCCCGTTGCGTGCATTAGCCAAAGATATCGGCCGTGCCATGGAAGAAGCTATCGAGGAATTGGGAGTTGGTTGGAAGGTCGGTATAAGGAATGGCGATACCGATATGGCTGAAAGGGTCCGCCAAAAAAAACAAATGCCGGAAGTGCTGATCACCACCCCTGAAAGCCTGCACTTATTACTGGCACAAAAAGGATACCCTGAAATTTTCAGGTCGCTTAAAATAATTGCTGTTGATGAGTGGCATGAATTGCTGGGAAGTAAAAGAGGCGTGCAGGTGGAACTGGCGATCAGCCGTATCGTTGGCAGTTTACAGTTTACAGTTTGCAGTTCAGGGTCTTCGTTAAACCGCCAACTGCAAACAGCCAATCATAAACTTTCTGTTTGGGGCATCTCTGCCACCATTGGCAACCTTGATGAAGCGAAAGAAGTACTGATGTCGCCATTGCAAAAAAAAGGAGTGATCGTAAAAGCGAATATGGGTAAACAAACAATAGTGCAATCCATCTTTCCTGATGAAATAGAAAAATATCCCTGGGCCGGACATTTAGGTATCAAACTGGCACATAAACTCATTCCCATTATTGAACAAAGCAAGACCACCCTCATCTTTATCAATACAAGAGGGATGAGTGAAACCTGGTACCAGACGTTGCTGGACATAGATCCTGATCTCGCCGGTTCCATTGCATTGCACCATGGTTCGGTGGATATGGAACTGAGGACATGGGTGGAAGAAAATTTGCATACAGGAAAATTAAAAGCTGTTGTTTGCACTGCCAGTCTTGACCTTGGTGTTGATTTCCGCCCTGTAGAAACGGTTATACAGGTGGGATCGCCAAAAGGGGTAGCCCGGTTTTTACAACGTGCAGGCAGAAGCGGGCATAGTCCCGATGCAGTAAGTAAAATTTATTTTCTTCCTACTCACTCATTGGAACTGGCTGAAGCAGCTGCTTTAAAAAAAGCGATCAGTGAAGAGTTGATCGAGAGCCGTGTACCGGTGCTGCTCTGTTATGATGTATTGATACAATACCTGAATACCCTGGCCATATCAGATGGCTTTTTACCCGGGCAAATTTTTGAAGAGATAAAAAGAACATACTGCTACAAGGATCTCTTAGCTGGTGAATGGGAACAATTGCTTCATTTTATCAGTTCCGGCGGCAAGGCGCTGAGCCAATACGATGATTACAAAAAAACCGAAATAGAAGATGGTGTTTATAAAATAAAAAGCAGGAAGCTGGCCATGCGTCACCGGTTGCATATCGGCACCATCGTCAGTGAATCCATGATGAAGGTCCGGTTCATTAGCGGGGGCTATGTTGGCGTCATTGAGGAATGGTTCATATCAAGACTGGATCCCGGCGATACATTTACACTGGCAGGAAGAAATCTTGAGTTTGTAATGACAAAGGAGATGACAGCCTATGTAAGAAAAAGCAATGCAAAAAAATCTATCGTACCAAGCTGGCAGGGCGGCAGAATGCCATTAAGTGCAAATCTTGGAAAAAAGCTGAGAGAGACAATAGACAACAGGTCTGAGGGCATGGGACGGAATCCCGAAAAACAGGAACCTGAGATGCAGGCATTGGGGCCCTTATTTGCATTACAGGAAACCTTATCACATGTTCCCAAAAAAAATGAATTACTGATCGAGCATATAGAAACAAAGGACGGGTTTCATTTATTTGTTTATCCTTTTGAAGGCCGGTTGGTGCATGAAGCGATGGCGGCCATACTGGCTTACCGTATCAGCCGCATCACTCCTATCACTTTTTCATTTGCCATGAATGACTATGGTTTCGAATTGCTCAGTGATCAGCCGATCCCTGTTGATGATACAAATGTTTATGAATTGTTTTCTCCCCGTAACCTGTTAGAAGATATTCAGCGTAGCGTAAACTCAACAGAAATGGCGAGAAGAAAATTTCGTGATGTTGCTGTGATAGGCGGGTTGATATTCCAGGGCATGCCGGGTGAAAAAAAGAAAGCGAGACATCTCCAGGCCTCTGCTTCCTTACTCTTTAATGTTTTCAGTGAATATGAGCCGGGCAATTTATTATTACGTCAATCATACCAGGAAGTGCTGGATCAGCAAATGGAAGAAGTAAGATTGAGAGATATGCTGCACCGGATCCAGCAATCGAAAATAATCATCACGGTACCACAGCAGCTTACTCCCTTCTGCTTCCCGGTAAAAGTGGACAGTATGCGGGAAGATCTTTCTTCCGAAAAACTGGAAGACAGGGTACGGAGGATGCAATTACAGCTTGAGAAATAATTTCATTTTAAAAAACCGGTTTACCTTTTAGATTTGCATCCCAATGGCTGCATACGTTTCTCATACTATTGGCAACGAACACCTGGTGCTGAGCGCCGAAAGAACATTGTTCTGGGAAAATGAATCTACCCTGATCGTGGCAGACCTGCATGCCGGCAAGACAGGGCATTTCCGCAAATCAGGCATTGGCATACCGCAACAGGTATATAAAGATGATCTGCACCGGTTGCTGGCACAGGTACTTTTCTTTAAAGCTGAAAAGCTGGTCATAGTTGGTGATCTCAGTCACAGCCTGGCCAATAAGGAACTGGAGCTTTTCAGAAAATGGAGAAAGGATTTTCCCTTACTGGATGTACATCTTGTAATGGGCAACCATGATATCCTGGAAGAAAAATGGTATAAAGAATCCAATATTGCTGTAAGCACAAAAGCGTTACTGGTAAAAAATTTCTTATTTGTGCATGATATTGAGACACTAAACACAATACCTGAAAAAGGACAGTATATTTTTTCAGGGCACCTTCACCCCGGCATCAGTATAAACGGAAGAGGAAGACAGTCGCTTCACTTTCCCTGTTTCTATTTTACAAAACACTATTGTGTATTACCCGCATTCAGCCGCTTTACCGGCACCAGCAAAGTGCAGCCAAAGACAGGTGAACAAAGTTTTGCGATCATTGACAGGGATATTTTGCTGGTATAAAAGATCAGTGTTTTTTCCTGAGTTGGTTATAATCGAGAAAATAAATAAAGCGCAGGGTCAGTTCATTGCCATGACGCAGGGAAAAGGTTTCACCGAGGTTATCAATATAGTTCTTGTTTTGTACGCCGTTTACGATCTCATCTTCACCCAATGAATTCTTATAGCCCAGTATCAGGCGGCTGCCCAACCGGAAATCCCAGGTTAAAAAAGCATCCAGGTTAAAAACATTAAAGTTCTCATCTCTTCCGCTGATAAAAGGATGAGCAATGGGATAACCCTTATCATCAAGCGTGGCAAAGCGGTTGTAAAGCACCTGGCTCCAATAATGCCGGGCTCTTAATGTAAGATTGATACGTGGCGTAAAATTATAGATACCGGCCAGGATAGTTGTCACATCTTTGAAATCCACAAACCCGATGATTTTATCTCCGCTGGCGGTTGCTGTATCGGCAGATACGATATAATCAGTTTCTCCTTCATGGCGGTGGGACAGTTCCAACGAAAATTTATTACTGAAGCGATAGCGAAATCCCAGTTCGGCAATATGATATTCTTTGTTCTCCTCTTCAAAAAAATCAGAAAGAAAGAAATTATAACTTAACAAAAACCTCTTTCGGCTATCCGTTAACCCATCCAGGTTCAGGTATCCATATGCAGGACGCCTTGCGTATTTGGATATAGGGTTACCCAGCACAAAATAATCATGCTGATCGGGCAGGTACCCGGTATTTAATGTTAATTCCCAGAAATTTTTGAATGTCCAGGAACCGATAGCTCTTAAAATAAGATCATTGAAATTATCCGGTCGGTATATCCTGCTGTATGTTCCAGAAAAGGTATAACTGTAGTTAAGAAAATTTTTGGTGGGTGTAAACTGGTTGTAAGAAATAGCCCAGGAATTGACATTTACATTTGCCGTCTGGATATAACCGAGATCAGTAGGATCATAAGTATCTGACCGGATCACATTTTGTAAGTAATACTGGATCTTTCCACTCACCTTACCGAACCTTAATGATGTATTGTACCCATCATAAGGATTAGCTGTAAATACCTTGCTATAATGTAAATAGCCCCTCAGGCTAAACTCATTTTTTCTATCGTAGAGGCCAAAATCAAGTCCTGATACATTCGCATCTCTTGCACTACCGTCCCTTATGACATTTGTATTGGTAAATGTGACATAAGAACGACCCTTTAACGCCTGGTCAAATACCACAATATTATAATTGCTTAATGGTTCTGTCAGGATCTTTGTTTTGTCCCCGGTTGATTTATCACGGATAGTAGCATACATTGGGGCAGTGACAGCATTAAAAACGCCAATTCCCAATTTCTTTTGTGTGCGGCCTGATAATTTGATACCATTGTATAATTGTGTCCTGTAAGGGTTCTTCACGATCTCAACATCAGGATCATCATCAGGCATAGCCGATACGCTGTTATAACCACGGGGCGTGGCGCCAACCCTTCGTGAATAGAATAAACCTGCTTTATCGAAAATTTCTGTGCCCTCTGTAAAAAAAGGACGGTAATCGGCAAACCTGATTTCGTATGGAGTCAGGTTGTTCACGACGTTATCCGATACTACCTGGCCGAAATCGGGTATCAAAGTAGCGTCGAGAGTAAAACTTTCATTGATCCCATACTTAACATCCATGCCGCCACTGGCCAACCATTCTGTGTTGTAACCGTCCTTGACAGGTGTACTTCGTACGCCGGTTGAGATGTATGGAGAAAAATTTAGCCGCAGCGGTGGTTTTATATCCAGCAGATTCAGCATTAATCCAAACTGGTTGACAAAGCCATTGACCTTTGGATCTACCGGGTTCCAGAATGTTATTTCATTATTGCGCCTGACCGAGCGTAAAAATTGTAATCCCCAGTTCTGGATACTTTTTTTTGAAAACCGAAGTGATAAATAAGGGATGCGCATTTCAACGATCCATCCGTCTGCCGCCAAACTTACTTTGCTTTCCCAAACTGCATCCCAGGTCTTATCACCATAACCACCTTCATCACTTACCAGGTTTGGGCCAAGCCTGGCGTCCGATTGTACATTCGAACTGGTGACCAGGAACTGGAAACCATTCTGGTGATCATTATAAGTATCTAAAAAAACGGAAAAGTAATCAAGGTCTTTTTGTAGTTCTTCATCCCTTGCTGTGATCTGCTTGCGTAACAGTAAGGGATCATCATAAAGATAAGCGCCAATGTAGATGGCTGAATTATCATATACAATCTTCACTTCTGTTTTTTGAGAAGATGACAAACCATAAGAAGGATAATTCTGGATGAAATCGGTTGCAGGAGTTACGTTCTGCCAGGCAGCATCATCCAGCAGCCCGTCTATTTTAGGGGGTTGATTGATCTTTACGGCTTGTATTGATTTCGACTGGGAAATAACCTCTCCACAAACCAGTAACAACATGGATAAGAAAATAGACCTTCTCAAAAGCTGCAGTTGTAGCCTGACAAATATATACGACTGTTGCGAAGCCATGAAAGAAGGCTTTGAAAAATATATTGACTGTGCGCAAAAAAGGGGTTAATTCATCCTTTTTTTAAGGGAAACCACTTGCTCCTGCAGGTTGGTGACCATATCCGCCAGTTGGTTCATGTTCCATCTTTGTTGTGTATTCATCTTAGAAATAACTACTTGCGCCTGCCAAACTTCCAGTATTTCTTCAGCGTTTACCGCATAAGGATGGAAAACAGGATTGTCACTCACAAGGGTAAGCTTGCTTTTTACCCGGTTATTTTTCTGGATACGCTTATACACAATACCCTCATTCCTTGAAATAACAATGCAGGGTGTATTATTTTTTACATCATCAATACTTTCCACCTTCTCACCCACGATGACAGAACCGCTTGGCGTAGGCAACATGGAGTCGCCTACTATCTCAAATGCACGGTAATTACCGCCGGTCAGCATCGGTAAAGTAAACGTATTGAGCTCATCTACAAATTCAGGATCGGCATAGCCAGCCAGGTAGCCCGCCGCAGCTTTTACCGGCACAAAGGGTATATCGCTTCTTCCGCCTGCCAGTTTCATGGCCCGGCGCTTGGCGAGATAATTACTTTTATTATCACTCAGATCTTTCCTGAGAATATCATCAAGGGTCAGTTTAAAAATATCACATACTACTTCCAGAACATCAATGCGTGGTTCGGCCCTTTCTTCTTCATAGGCCCCGACCAGGGAACGTTTGATGCGGAGTTTCTGTGCAAATTCTTCCTGTGTCCAACCCCGAAGTTTGCGCAGGTATTTCAGGTTCTTATTAGCTATCGCCATACACTAATATATTTAGCATGCAAATTACTAATTAATTTGACAAATGCAAATAAATACATATAAAAAATGACGACTGATCCGGTATGGTTTTGATAAATAGTTTTGGCCATGCGCAACAAATGATCTTTCTCCATTAATTTGACGTGTAAAAAAAAAGTATCACTTTTGCCGTGCTATGGCGAAAACAAAAAAAACCGCCCCGAAAAAAAATACGAAGACAGCGATCAGCTCGGGGAAAGAAAAACCAGTTATCCTTATTACCAATGATGACGGAGTAACGGCTCCAGGCATCATGAATCTTGTAGAAGCAGTTAAAGACCTCGGAAAAATTATTGTAGTAGCACCTGATAAGCCACAGTCCGGTATGGGGCATGCAATAACGATCGGGCAACCGCTCCGGCTCCATAAAGTACATGTGTTTGGCGAAATCGAAGCCTATGCCTGCACCGGCACACCGGTTGATTGTGTCAAACTGGCCGTTGACAAAATCCTTCACCGCAAACCGGACCTCTGCTTAAGCGGTATCAATCATGGCGCTAATCATAGTATCAACGTCATCTACTCAGGCACTATGTCTGCCGCAGTAGAAGCCGCTATCGAAAGTATCCCTTCTGCCGGGTTCTCCTTGCTGGATTACAATATTGAAGCGGATTTTACCGGCGCACGGAAATATACAAGGATGGTGGTGGAGAAAATGCTGACCACAAAATTAGATAAGCACACTGTTTTCAATGTAAATATTCCTTCAGTGCCTGTTGAATTGTTGAACGGGCTGATGATCTGCAAACAGGCTTATGCCAAATACGAAGAAGATTTTGTAGAAAGAACAGACCCCAATGGCCGTAAGTATTACTGGCTTACCGGTGAATTTGTCAATTTTGATAAAGGAAAAGATACCGATGTATGGGCGCTGGCAAATAATTATGTAAGTGTGGTGCCTGTACAATTTGACCTGACGAATTACGTTTTAAAATCCAAACTCGAAAAACTCTGGAAATAATGATCTTTAAAAGAGATAACCTTAAACTCGGGCTCATCCTCGGACTGATCGGCCCCATTCTCGGACTGGTAGTGATCTATTTCATCAAGTTCCCTTCCTATAATTTTGTTGACTTCCTGGATTCTTTTATCAAAGACAACAGAATGATCACTTCGTTCGGGTCTCTTTCATTACTGGCCAATGTTATCCTGTTTACCTTATATGTAAATACCCACCGCGATAAAACAGCCAAGGGTATCTTTCTTATCACACTGATCTATGGCATAGTCATCCTGGTTCTAAAGGTTTTTAATGTGTAGCCGCTTTTTTACTGATCATCCTGCTAACTACCTGGATCACCGGTTCCGGCGCCTGATTCATCACCCGGTTCTCTGCTTAACAAATTGTATTTTGCACGGGTAATGAAATACTACATAATAGCAGGCGAAGCGTCCGGTGATCTGCATGGCAGCAACCTGGTAAAAGAATTAAAGAAGCTGGATCCCCTTGCTTCCATTCGCTGCTGGGGCGGTGATAAAATGCAGGAAGCCGGTGGTGAATTAGTAAAACATTATCGTGAACTCGCCTTCATGGGTTTTACAGAAGTACTGATGAACCTGCGCACCATTTTCCGCAACCTTAAATTCTGCAAAGAAGATATTCAACAATACAAACCCGATGTATTAGTCCTCATAGATTATCCCGGCTTTAATCTCCGTATTGCCAAATGGGCAAAGCAACAGGGATTAAAAGTGATCTATTACATCAGCCCGCAGGTATGGGCCTGGAAAGAGAACAGGGTGAAGATGATGAAAGAGTGCATTGATAAAATGCTGGTGATACTGCCTTTTGAAAAAGATTATTTCAAAAATAAATGGAACTGGGAGGTAGAATACGTAGGGCATCCGTTGGTGGAAGTGATAGAACAGTTTCGGGCCGGGAGCCGGGAGCCGGGAGCTCAGCACGATGGACCCCAGGCTCAGAACTCCCGACTAATAGCGCTGTTGCCCGGAAGCCGGAAACAGGAGATCACTAAAAAATTACCTGTCATGCTGGGAGTCAGTAAACATTTCCCGGATCACCAGTTCGTCGTGGGACAGGCCCCCGCAGTAGAAGATGAATTTTATAAGACTTTTACGGATCAGTACCCTAATGTAAGTATTGCAAAAAACAAAACCTATGACCTGTTGTTACAGGCTAAAGCCGCATTGGTCACTTCCGGTACGGCAACACTTGAAACGGCCCTGTTTGCCGTACCTGAAGTAGTTTGTTATAAAGGTTCGCCTGTTTCTTACCAGATCGCCAAAATGGTGGTGAAAGTAAAATATATTTCACTTGTCAACCTGATCATGGATAAACTCGTGGTGAAAGAACTGATACAGGATAAAATGACCGTGGAGAATTTACAACAGGAACTGCAAGAATTGCTGACCAGTAAAGAACGGCTAACAGCACTTCAAAAAGATTATACTGAACTTAAGAATTTACTCAGCCAGGGAGGTAATGCTTCGGCGAAAGCGGCCCGTTCAATTTACACTTTTATTTCCTCAGTAGTTTAACAGCCAGGATCACCAGGCAGAGAATAAAGATCAGCAGGCTGATGCGGTTGATACCATGCATATAACCGATCCATTTATCCTTGGGCCGGTTGGGATCTTTCTTTTTCAGGAAGAGGTATTCGGCGATCTGGTTCCAGACTCCCATGCTAATTTCTGTTTTGCCATTCAAAGTTACCGAAGAACCTTATAAAAAAAGAGAAGCCCTGGAAGAATCCCGGGCCGTTCACATAAGAAACCCAAACTACTGCTATTGAGAGAGAATTTTCAGATTGGACAAAGATTTAAGGTTAATGTTCCTGATTGCTATACAAAGAAACAACAGAAATAGCCGGAAAAAATGAGCACTTTAGTGAACGGAGGTTTTTGTATAATGGATAGCCATTTTGAGTGATTGAATTGTAGAGTAAGGAGCCGGGAATGCTTATATTAATATCCCGGCAGCTACCTTCCGCAATAAGCTTTATCGTAGTTATACGCATCCCAAACAATCGTTTTCACGCTTTTGAATTCCCCTCATATACGATATATTTACAAACTATTTCGACCTGGCCCAAACCACATCGTTGTCCGCCTTATGAGAAAGTTTGCCGTTATTTTATTTTTATCTGTTGCCGGTCTTTCGGCTTTATCACAAACCAGCATTCATTACTGGGATTTTAATTCAGGCGCATCTGCCACCACCGGTATGAAGTGGCCTTCTCCTGTTGCCGCCGCTTCATCGGTCAACTATGGAAATATCACACATACTTTCGACAATACTGACAACTTTGGAGGATCAACCCTGGATGCGCCTGGTTTTACTACCAGTACTGCCGGAGAATCCTTTTGTGTCGTAAGCAGTAACAATAATGCATCATCACTGATCATCCATGCTTCAACACTTGGATTTAAAGATATACAGCTTACTTATGCGACCCGCGGCACTGCTTCCGGCTTTACCACCCAGACCATTGATTATACATTAGACGGGACAAACTATGTTAACAGCACTACCCTAACAGGGCGTAACGTGACTTCATTTTCTTTGCAAACGATCAGTTTTGTTGCACTGACAGCTGCTAACAACAACCCGAATTTTAAAATACGTATTACTGTTTCCGGCGCCACGTCGACAAGTGGCAACAACCGTTTTGATAATATCCGTGTCACAGGTATTGTATCGCCCTGCTCACCCAGCAACCAGCCCACTTCATTATTACTTACCCCCTCCTTCAATAATATAGCCGGGAGTTTTACTGCTGCCGCTCCTGGAACCATTAACGCATCTGCCTATCTTGTTGTCATGAGTACTTCTGCGGCCCTTGGCTCACAACCAGCCAACGGCCAGGTATATAATGCAGATGATATTATCGGGAATGGCATTGTTATTTCAGCTGCTAACACTACCAATTATACAGCCGGGTCCCTTATTCCGGGTACAACCTATTATTTCTTTGTATATAGCTATGATAATACAACCAATTGCTATAACCTAGTAAGTCCTTTAACAGGCAACACCAGCACTACTACCCCGCCGGCCTGTACGGCCCCTTCCACGCAGGCATCAGGCTTATCCGCCTCATCTATCACAGGCAATTCAATGGATCTTTCTTATACCCGTGGCAATGGCGATAAAATAATGATCGTTGCAAGGACAGGTTCACCGGTTAACCAGTCACCTTTCAATAGTGTAAGCTACCCGGCGGGTGCACAGATCGGTACCGGTAATTTCGTTATATATAATGGTACAGCTTCTTCCTATAGTTACACTTCTTTATCTCCGAATACTACCTATTATTTTGCTTTGTATGAATATAATGATGCAGGCATTTGTTATCATTCAGCTCCGCTTACCGGGAGTTTTACCACCGCCTGTATTACCCCGGTAAATGTTACGTCATTTAGCGGATCAGCAGGTAACGGCCAGGCTGCGCTTACCTGGACAAATCCATCTTTCGGCTCATGCTATGACCAGGTATTGATTGTTGCATCCACTACCAGCATCAGCGGACAGGGAAGTGATTATCCGGGTACTGCCAACAGCGTTTATTCATCAGGCATACAGGTAGTATTTCGGGCTATCGGCAATGCTGTTACAATTACAGGTCTTACTAATGGAACAACTTATTATTTTAAGGCCTTTACAGGATTGGCCGGCACATGGTCTGCCGGTGTAGAAATTTCAGCACAACCTTTTGATCCTTCATCAGGCTACCAGTACCTGTTCGGTAACCTTCATGCACACTCCAGCTATTCCGACGGCAACAAAGACAATACATCCAAAACACCCAAGGATGACTATGAATTTGCAAGAGATGCCAACTGTATGGACTTTTTAGGAATATCTGAGCATAACCACAGCGGCGCCGGTATGAGCTATGCTGATTATCTTACCGGGTATAACGAGGCCCAGATGGTAAACGGTGTGACAAGTCCTTTTACGGGTAATAATATAGTAACACTCTGGGGTATGGAATGGGGAGTGATCAGCAGCGGTGGTCATGTACTCATTTATGGATTCGATGATAAACTGATAGGATGGGAAGCCGGCAACTATGACGACTTTGTAGCTAAAAATGATTACAGCTCTTTATGGGCAACTATTAATAACAAAGCCGGAGCGTTTGCTACACTGGCGCATCCGAATACATCCGACTACAATGGCCTGGTAAGTGCCTACAACGCTACAGCCGGCAATGCAGTCGTGGGGTCAGCAGTTGAAAGCGGCCCGGCATTTTCATTAAGCACAACCTATAACGACTTTCCTTCTTCACTCAGTGATCTTGGCTATTTCAAATCAATGTTGTCAAAAGGCTATCGTATTGCCCCGCAAATGGACCATGACAACCATAATATGACATTTGGTACTGTCAATACAAACAGAACTGTTGTATTGGCAACTGCCAAAACACGACCTGCACTGATGGAAGCCATACGAGCAAGACGCTACTACGCATCACAGGATTGTAATGCACGGGTAGAATTTAAAAATAACCAGGACCCGATGGGTAGCGTCGTTATCAAAGGAGGTTTACCTGTATTATCATTACTGATCATCGATCCTGATGGCGAAGCAGTCAATACTATTGAATTATGGGGTGGGGCTATTGGCGACCCGGTTCCATCATCGCCTTTAAATATATACTCCGGGGTAACCAATTTTACTTTTAACAGCGGTGATGTCGCCAATATTCAACCGAATAATTCATCCTGGTATTATTTTACAATCATCACACAGGCAGATGGAAATAAAATTGTTTCATCCCCTATCTGGTACACCAGGTCTGATATTACCTTACCGGTTACCCTGATAAACTTTACCGGTCAATGGGCAACGAATAAGAATGAAACAGTATTGAACTGGATGACGGCAAGAGAAACCGGCAGCAAGGAATTTATCATTCAGCGTTCTGCTGACAATGGAGCAACATGGGTGGCCATCGGAGCTCTTGTAGCAAGTGGTAATTCCGGTTTTAACCAGTACTACACTTTTAAAGATATTCATCCAAAGACTGAAAACTGGTACAGGCTCAAAATGGTTGACATAGACAATGAGTATAGTTATTCAAAGGTCGTTGTACTTAACGCATCCCATACCAATGCCGGTTACTATACCATTTATCCAAACCCTGCCAGGAATTTCGTGAATATTTCGACTTCAAATTCAGTATCGAAAAAAGCAATCATACAACTCCTGGACAATACAGGTCGTGTGATAACAACGCAACTATCAATACTCAATAATGCCACCCCGGCACTGATTCCGCTAGTAAACTATAAAACCGGCCTGTACTACCTGGTCATTACAGACGAACAGCAGTCAGTTAAACAAAAAATAATCATTACTGATAAGTAAATTCTTGGTGTTTTAGTTCCCCCGAAGGAGATTTTTACCGATTATTGCATTCCCGTTGCTTGCTGAAATTGTCACGGTTACAAAATTTCAGTAAATGAAGTATAAGGCTTTCCTGTTTGATCTTAATGGTACGATGATCGATGATATGCCCTATCATAT
>DATDIX010000030.1:0-5784 GCA_036520835.1 Chitinophagaceae bacterium
GTGGCATCATCATTTGATCGTAGAAGGTCAGCGAAAAGGAAGAAAGGGATTGATCGCCGGCATTCAGAAAGATGTAGTGATCAGCGGGAAGATTCCAAGGGACGGAAGACCGGACCGGGTTGCTATCTATGGCTGGCATAAGTTGGATGGCAAACCTATACAGCCATTGTACACCGGTCATATCAACTGGTGGGTTGATTACAGCCAGTGTATCCGTCTTGTTTACCGTAAGATCAAAGTAGGTAACAAGTGGATGGACTATACGGATGTTTTAAAGGATCCTGTTTTGCAACGCCTGCTTTGTGATGAGGAGTATTGTGATTTTTATCGTTATGATTATTGAGAAACTATATATTTGCCGTCTTATTCATTTTATATGAGCAATAAGAAAGTATTGAAGGAATTAAATGAGGCGGTAAAGTTTTTACAAAAGGAATATAAGCATGCGCCAGAGGCCGGTATTGTTTTGGGCAGCGGTCTTGGTAATTTCACTTCGGAGATAGAAATAGAAAAAGAAGTAGCTTATAAAGACATCCCGCATTTCCCGGTATCAACTGTAGAAGGCCATAAGAGCAAACTGATCTTTGGCAGGCTGAGCGGGAAAAGGGTAGTGGCGATGGCAGGACGGTTTCATTTTTATGAAGGATACGGAGCACAGGAGATCGTATTTCCCATCCGCGTAATGAAATTGCTTGGTATCAAAACTTTATTATTGTCGAATGCAGCCGGCAGTGTGAACCCGGATTATAAGGTAGGCGATATCATGATCATCAAAGATCATATCAGTTTTTTTACGCCTAACCCGCTGATCGGGAAAAATATTGATGAGTTTGGTTCACGTTTCCCTGATATGAGTGAGCCGTATAAAAAGACGCTTATTCAAAAAGCGAAGGATATTGCGGTTAAATATAAGTATGATATAAAAGAAGGAGTGTATGTGGCGGTAACCGGTCCTACTTTTGAGACCAGGGCAGAGTATAACCTGATCAAAGTAGCAGGCGGCGATGTGGTAGGCATGAGCACCGTACAGGAAACTATCGTTGCCGGGCATATGGGACTCCAGGTATTTGCCATGAGTGTAGTAACGGATATTGGCCTCCGTGAGGATGATTCTATTATCACGCATGAAGAAGTGCTGGAAGCAGCACGCCATGCTGAGCCAAAACTGGCAACTATTTTTAAAGAACTGGTAGCGGCTATTTAACAATTTTAATACGGCATTGTACTTTTGCGGGGCTAATTTGCCCCTTTATTTAATCTTATAACCTGGCATACAAGTTTACATACCTGTTATTCACGGCCTTTTTTCTTTTTTCGATCGATGCCCTGTCGCAAAGAACGCTTATTGAAGGTGGAAAGGACAGGTTAAGGAATATCTCAGGAATGGGTGGAGGCGGAGGAGGCGATAGCCTGAAACGAAGAGACAAGAATGAGGATTCTATCACCATACGGTTTCGTTATCTCGATTCTTCCCGTCAAAATTTGTTGGATTCTTCAGTATCAGATTTTACCCGCAGGTTTCCTATCCCGGGTACTAATATTTTTCTGGGTAATACCGGTACGGCATCACGCTCCATATTGTTTTCACCGGCTTTACGGCCCGGCTGGGACCCGGGTTTTCATTCGTTTGATGCATATAAATGGATGCCGGAAAAGGCAAGGTTCTTTCATACAACCCGGCCTTATTCAGAGGTGAGCTATCAGCTGGCATCCCGTTCCGAGCAGCTCATTGAGTTGATGCATACACAGAACATCAAGCCCAACTGGAATTTTTTAATGCAGTACCGGCTGATCAATGCGCCGGGTATGTTCAATAACCAAAAGACCAATCATAATAATTACCTCATCACTTCGCGGTACGAGTCTGTAAATAAGCGGTATACCAATTATCTTATTTTGGCCGTGAACAATTTGCAATCAGGGGAGAACGGGGGGCTTGTTGATGTAAACGACCTGGATGATCCTGACCTGAACGACCGCTATGTCATTCCAACCAAGCTGGGTGGTGAACCGGATAATTCCAGGAACTTTTTTAATACCGATGTGGGTACCGGCAACCGGTATAGAGAAGCTACTATCCTGTTCCGCCAGCAGTATGATCTTGGAAGAAAGGATTCGCTTGTGACAGACTCAACAGTTATTCCTTTGTTTTATCCCCGTCTCCGGTTCGAACATACCTTTCAGTACCGGCAATTAAGATACCAGTTCAGGGACTATATCGGTGATTCTGCTTATTACAAAGATTATTACGGGATTGATTTTGCCAACCCTATTGATACATTTGAAGCAAAGGATCAATGGAAGGAATTCGTCAACGACTTTTCTATTTACCAGTTCCCGGATGCAAAGAACCTCCAACAGTTCATTAAACTGGGAGCTGCCCTGCAGAACCTGAAACAGGAAGACCCCGTTTCAAAAGCAGATTATAATATATTTGGTCATGTTGAATACCGCAACCGGACCCGTGACCGGAAATGGGACATCGAAGCAAATGGTAAATTATATTTTGCCGGGTTGAATGCCGGTGATTATTCTGTTTATGCCAGCCTCCAAAGGGCAACCAGTAAAAAATTAGGGGGATATGCACAGTTGGGATTTGAAAATGTGAACCGTGAGCCGTCTTCTATATATACCGGGCGAAGCGATTTTTATTTACTTCCTGTTGCTACCAGTTTTAAGAAAGAGAATACGACCCATCTTTTTGCAAGCTTATACCAGTCGTCTTTAAAATTAAAATTAAGCGGGCATTACTATTTGCTCACCAACTATTCTTATATACAGAACTTTTATGAACTGGAACAGTTCAGTTCTGTGTTCAATGTTTTACGTATTTCTGCTGAGAAAACGTTCAAACTTGGTAAAAGTTGGTTCTGGCATGCTGATGTATATTTCCAGCAGGTAATTGGCAACTCCCCGGTAAACCTGCCATTGATCTACACCCGTAACCGCTTTGCTTATGAAGGTAACCTGGGTTTCAAAAACCTTAATATAGCCATGGGCTTTGAAATGCGTTACCATACACCTTATACAGCGGATGGATATTCGCCGATATTGGGCCAGTTCTTTTCCCAGGACAGTATCCGTGTCAGTAACCCATTACCGGATATTGCAGCTTATCTTCATTTTCGCATTCGTTCATTTAAGCTCTACGTCAGGACAGAGAACCTTAATACTGCTGAGTTTGATGATGGTTTCGGGTTCACGAGGAACAACATGGCAGCACCAGCCTACCCATACCCGGGGATTGTCTTCAGGCTAGGAATTTACTGGAGTTTTGTCAATTAGCTGTTAACAGATTGATTAGTCGGGGATTTGCGGAAATTTCTTTACAAAAGCAACTTCGGGGATGAAATACCAGTCTGCCTGTTAGCTTGTTAACTTATCAACCAGTTTATAATCTTCGGAGATTTCGTGCTATCTTTACACCCGGTTCATGAAAAAGATAATTGCATCCATAACGCTTCTTTGTTACCTGGCAGTTACCTGCGGGGTGATCGTGAACTTTCACTATTGCATGGACCGGCTGGCTTCCACAGAATTATTTGCAACCGAAGCAAAGGTTTGCGGGTTGTGCGGAATGAATATTCATAAATCCAACGGCTGCTGCCGGGATGAAGTGAAGATCATTAAAATGGAAGTGGACCAGAAAACTACCTCTCACGTTTCATTTGAGTTGCCTGCCCTGGAAGCAATGGAGCAGGTTCCTTCAGTTTTTATTATAGCTTCTTTTATTAATGACGCCGGAATAAGACATTTCCAGAATCATTCACCCCCTTTATTAACTGAGCAGGATACATACCTCCAGAATTGCGTTTTCAGGATTTGAGATTGTGAATGGTGAGTGGTAAGTGGTGAGTAGCCATTTACCGGTTAATATATTTACTCACTACTGACACGTCACCCTGAGCTTGTCGAAGGGCACTACTCACATTTACATTATTTTCAAATCTTCAAATTAGTTTTTTATGAAAACGCTTAAAATATTTTCATTGCTTCCATTATTCATGTCTTTCACCGTTATCTGTTTTGCCCAGAAAACAAAAACAGAAACTATTCCTGTTTCGGGTAATTGCGGTATGTGTGAGACAAAGATCGAGAAAGCTGCAAAAGAAGCAGGTGCTTCAACAGCAGAATGGAATGCAGATACAAAATCCCTCACTGTAAAGTATAACAGTTCTGCTACTAATGCGGCTAAGATCCAGCAGGCTATTGCCAAGGTAGGTTATGATACCCGTGATTTCAAGGCAACTGATGAGTCATATAATAAATTACATGGATGCTGCCAGTATGAAAGAAATGCGACAGGCGAAGCAAAACATCAGTGTTCTGACAAATGTGAAATGAAAGATGGCAAGTGTACCATGATGGAAGCCGGATGCTGCAAAGATGGTAAATGCAGCAAGCCTGGCCACGATAGTAAAGATTGCTGCCAGTCAAACGGTCAGCAAATGGATTGCTGCAAAGATGGTAAATGCAGCAAACCAGGCCATGATGGTAAAGATTGCTGCAAGAAATCGTAATTGTACAATTTAAAACAGGTGCTATGAAAAAAATAGTATTGTTTTTCGCAATAACGCTGGCGGCTATGCAGTTAAATGCACAGTTCACCAGGGCGACCTTGCAGGCCACCGGGCTTACCTGTGCGATGTGCAGTAACGCTATCAATAAAGCATTGCAGGCCGAACCCTTTATTCAATCTGTCCGTTCTGATATCAAGAACTCATCCTTTGATATTGTGTTCAAAGAAAATGCAGATGCGAATATTGATGCGATCAGGAAGGCGGTGGAAGATGCCGGATTTGCTATCGGGAGCCTGAAGATCACAGGGACTTTTAATGAAGTAAAGATCGGGAACGATAAGCATGTGAAGATCGGTGATAAGAATTTTCACTTCATCAATGTCAGCGACCAGGTATTGAACGGTGAGAAAACGATCACCATTGTTGACAAAGATTTTGTGACAGCCAAGCAGTTCAAAAAGTTCAGTGCATCAACGAAGTTGAAGTGCATAGAGACTGGTAAAGCAGGGGCCTGTTGTGAAGGAGTGGAAGCCGGTACGAGGATGTACCATGTTACTATTTAAATAATAAGAAATGGGAAATAAAGAAATACCAAAGAATAAGGCTGAATGGCGCCCTGTTCTTTATTTCTCATTTCTTTCCATCATTAATTATAAAACCTATGAACCTTAAAAAACTAACTTCTGTACTAATCTTACTGTTTTTTGTTTATACTTCCGGTGCACAGCAGTTGCCCAATATTTCCGATTCAAGGGTGGCAATAAAATTGCCGGCAGTTAATGGTGATTCATTGACGCTGGAGTCATTTAAAGGCAAAGTGATATTGCTGGATTTCTGGGCAAGCTGGTGCGGACCTTGCAGGTCTGCTAACCGGCAACTGGTAAAACTGTATTCAAAATACAAGGAGCAGGGATTTGAGATATTCAGTGTATCGCTGGACGAGGATAAAAAGGATTGGGAAAAAGCCATTACAAAGGATAAGATCACCTGGGTGCAGGTGATCGATCCGCGTGGCTGGAATGCAGTGACCGCAGCCAAATGGAATATATTCCAGTTGCCAACCAGTTATCTTATCAATAAAAAAGGCGATGTTGTCAGTATTGATCCGGAAGGAAAAGAGCTCGAAGAAAGTGTGAAGAAGCTTTTGAAGGAATGATCAGCATTTTATCATGAAACAATTATTATTTTTTATCAGCTGGCTTTTTGTCTTTGCAGCAAAGGGCCAGGAATTATATGTATTTACTGAGCCTGCCTCCAATATGCC
>DATDIX010000031.1:0-17906 GCA_036520835.1 Chitinophagaceae bacterium
ATCTGAGTCCCATGGATTAGGCAATACGCCGAGATCAAGTTCAGTGAACATAACTTCAATACCGAGATTTGAGAACTCGATAATGCTTTCTTCAATATCTTTCAGGGGTACGTTATAAGCCCGCCAGTGCCCCTGTATCCCTACCCCGTCTATTCTTACGCCGGCTGCCTGCAGCTTTTTAATGATGGCAATAGCCCCCGCTCTTTTCTTTGGCTGTTCTATATTGTAATCGTTGTAGTAGAGTTTGGTGTTTGGCGCTGCTTTCTGTGCCAGGCGGAATGCTTCCACGATATAATCTTCCCCCAGCTTTTCAAGAAAGATAGATTTGCGCAGGCTGCCATTTTCTTCCAGTGCTTCATTTACTACGTCCCATGAAGTGATTTTGCCATCATAACGGCTGGCGATCGTCGTGATATGATCAGTGAAAAATTGTTTTACTGAATCAGCGTTTTTCATCCTGCGTACAAAGCCCGGTAACTGGCTATGCCATATCAGCGTATGACCGTTGATCTCCATTTTATGTTTTTGCCCGTATGCCACTATTTTATCAGCCAGGTCAAAATTATACCGGCTCCATTCAGGATGTATCACTTCAGCCTTCATGATATTCTCCGGTGTAATGGCGTTGAATTGTTGCGGCACCAGTACAGCAGCACCGGGCTCTTTCTCTTCTATCTGTTCTGTATTCAAAGCAGTACCGATGGCGAAATCCTTTTTGAATGTTTCTTTCAGTAAAGGTGTGTCTCCTGCTGTGGCAGCCTTTTTGCTGTTGGAACAACCTGTCATCAGCATTCCGGCTAAAATAACAGCATAAGCAATAGAGATCCTGTTAATCATATTTGTCATTATTTCATTGGTTTTAAAATTGTTTCCGGCGGGCCGAGATAACTTTGTTTGATCCCGCCAAAATCGAGTACCAGCTTTTGCAATACCACGCCGCTATTTACCATCCAGTACTTCACCACATGTTTTCCCGGCTTATTGATAGTATGGTTCGTCGTTTTAATAATAATATTTTCTGATACCCATTTATTCCAGATACCACTGATGCTGTTTTTGTCTTCTTTATTGATACTGATGACCTGGGGGGCTTCATCATCTATGGATATCGCATACTGCAATCCATTTTCTGTATTGTGAAAATTAAGGGTGGGAGAGAAGTAAGCATTGATCTTAAAATCGCCCTGGCTGTAAGTGTAAACCTCATATTCCACATGAGGTGAGTTGACTCCCGGTTTTTGTTCGGCAGCAGTTACCGGAAATGTGCTGATAGCATCGCCGGTGCGTCCATGATCCGGAAGTATTTTCCATTGAATTTTGCTATTGTTAACGATCCTGCTGAAATGTGACGCTTCAATAGAAACACCGCTTTCTTCCCTTTCAAAGGAAATATTCTTGCCGGTGCCGGCAGGTGCGATCGCCTGCATGATATCCGATAAGCCATATTCTTTTTTGGCCACAACAGAGTCAGCAGGTACGTATCTCAGTTCCGGCATTTTTTGACGCAAGGGCTGTTGCCAGTACGTGTAACCGATATGTGTCTGGCTCATCATGTGGTTCCATTTGCCGTTATTCAGTTGGTGATACTGAAGAGTGATCAGCGAATCATTGGTGTAAAGCTGTTTTACCTTATTTGCATGGTCATTGGCAATAGCATATTTATTCTTATATGCTTCACGGTTCAGGGCAACAGTATAGTACATTTCATTCAGATTGGCACATGCTTTTACCGGGTGAAGCACCAACTGGAAATAAGCGTCCCGGTATTCAGCCGGCAGATCAGCATTTATCTTTTCAGCCCTGGCAAGCAAAGCATTGTAGTCATTTACGACGGTTTTAAACTCAGCATAATTGTGAAGGCTGTATGTATTTGCATCCAGCAATTCCGGCTTTCTTCTGCTATTATATTTTGTGTATTTTGAAATGATATCGGCGATCTCTTTTGCATGCTTATTGCCGAACTGTAACGCCGCCCATTTCTCTGTATATTTTTGAAGGTCATCAGCCTTGATCTTTTCCGGGTTCCAGGCATAGTCACACCAAAAGGAAATGGGAAATTCCATCGGTTTAATGTCACCCACATTTACGATCCATATTTCCTTTGCTTTATATTCCCATGCAAGGTGCATTTGCTCCCACACACGGGCAATAGGATTTGTGTTAAGCCATTTGTAATTACGGGGTCCGCCAACATAGTCGAAGTGATAATAGATGCCATAACCGCCTTTACGTGGTTTTTCATCCGGCTTAGGCAGTTTGCGGATATTGCCCCAGTTGTCATCGCATAATAATAATGTGACATCATCCGGTACTCTCATGCCTTTATCATAGTAATCCTGTACCTCTTTGTATAAAGCCCATAACTGTGGTGTTGCTGATGCCGGTTTACCTGTCACTTCTTCAATGATCTTTCGCTGATCGTTTACAATTCTTTCAAGTAAAGAAGTAGCCGTTTCTCTTGACATGGGTTCATCGCCATCACCACGCATACCCACGCTGACGATCTTTTCGTTGGTAGCTCTTTGCATGCCGTCTTTCCAAAATTCTTTTAACCGAACTTCGTTGCTGTCATAATTCCATTTCCCTTTTCCATATCTTCTCCATTCGTCGTGAGCTCTCATCAACGGCTCATGATGTGATGTGCCGATAACAATACCATAATCATCGGCTGATTTAATATTTAAAGAATCATCATCATAAAATGCGTTGCCCCACATAGCAGGCCAGAGATAGTTTGCTTTCAGACGGATCATCAGTTCAAACACTTTTTCATAAAAGCGATGATTAAAGCCGCCAAATGTCGAGCGGCTCCAGCCGGAAAGGGCAGGAGCTTCATCATTAATGAAAATACCCCGGTATTTTACCAGTGGAGCATCTGTTATGACTATTCCTTTCCTGATGTATAATTCTTTTTTCTTTTTAACAGGGACATCCGCCCACCAGTACCAGGGTGATACACCGATCTGTTGTGAAAGTTCGGCTACGCCATAGGCAGCACCTCTTCTGTCGCTGCCGGCTATGATCAATGCGTTCTCAATTCCTTTAAACGGATTGGCAATTGTCTGTATGAGGTATGCTTCCCACTTTCCCTTTATTTTATCAGTACTGATCTTTTTCTGCTGAATGAGTTGTTTGATCAGGGATGATTTTTCTATTGACCCGATAATGATAATGCTTTTGGCAGAAGAAGGAACTGTATGTAAAAGGGATGGCTTTTTACCTGTTACCGCTTCAATATCCTGTTGCAGCAATGAAGCAGATTTTTGGATAAGTGCAAGATCATTTATATCAGTAACGATAACAGTTTTGCCGCTTGCCGAAGCAATAGCAAAACTGTTTGCCTGTGTTTTGTCGTTGACCAGTTGCTGTGCCTTCCCTGAGACAAACAAAAAAGTGGCAAGCAACAGCAATAGATTTCCTTTGTACATCCCCTTTTTTTAGATGCAATAAATAAATTTCAGCAGTGATTATACAGGCAAAACAGTTTTCGTATGGATACTATAGATCCGAATAAAAATCTTGGTGAGCTTAAAACCCTATCGAATTTCCCCCATCTACCGGGAGCACAACACCTGTAATATATTTAGCCGCATCCGATGCCAGGAATAACGCCGCTTCCCCAATATCTCCCGGTTTTCCCATAAATCCCATCGGTGTTCTGCTAAATACTTTTTGTTTTCTTTCAGGATCTGAATTAAGCGCCTTGGCGGTCATATCTGTTTCAATAAATCCCGGGGCGATCGCATTGATCCGGATCCCTTTGGGCGACAACTCCACCGCCATTGCTCTTGTCATTCCATCAATAGCTGTTTTGGATGCGCTGTAAGCAATTACTTTGGGTAACCCGTACTGCGCTGCCATCGAACTGATATTAATAATGGAGCCGCTTCCTTTCTTCAGCATTTCTTTCACCACTTCCCTTGACATAGCAAATACAGAACACAGGTTTGTCGTAATTATATTCTGGAATTCTTCATCTGTTACTTCGGTAAATTCCTTTTTCATGTTGATGCCTGCATTGTTCACCAGTATATCAATTTGCCCGAATTTTGCCGCGACCTTTTCAACGAGGGAAGGAATAGTAGTCATCTTGCTTACATCGCAGATCATCGGGTGACAATGTTCTCCTAATTGGGTCTTTGCTTTTTTCAGCTTCTCTTCATCGCGTCCGACGATCACCGTTTCAATTTTATTCTGCGTGAACTTTTCTGCTATAGCCAGTCCAATGCCAGATCCGCCTCCTGTCACTATCGCTACTTTACCCCCAACCCCTAAAGGGGAGTTATGGTCGTTCATAATTGTTATTTATTTTTTGATACAATATCTTTTTCTTTTTTATCACTATACAACTATAACCTCAGCCCAATAGGAAAAACTATGTCCCAGGTTCCCCACCAGCTGGCGGGGACAGGGGTTTAGTTACCCGGTGCATAAGGAAATCTTAATCCTTTATAGTATTCCAATGTCTGATCGGGTTTTTCATAACCGGCCGGTAAAGGTTTTTTGGCGAATGTTTGAAAATACAACAAACAGGCATTCCTCCACCATATTGCTTCTTTTACCTGTATGGCCAGCAACATTTTTACCTGGTCAAATCTTCCTTTATCAATATTTTTTCCCAATTTATTCCATTGCTGCTGCACGGCGCGGATAGAATCAACACCTTCATAATATTTATAGCAAAGTTCCTCCCATAATGTTCTGCCTGATCTCATTTTATGATCCCACCGGGCATGATGAAACCATAATAGAAATTCGTCAGGGCAACTATTTACATCTTTCCACTTGTCACTTACTTCTTTTGCATATTGTATGAGTGCATTACTGCCGGTTACCGTTCTGTCGAAACCAACACCAATACTATCGGCTTTATGATAGTAAACAGGGTTCCAGTCGGCGCGGGGTAAATTAGCTGACCAGGGTGAAGGTCCGTAATGATGTCCATTGCCCATGATATGATTTAGTCCAAGCGGTGTCATGTAATTTACCAGCGTTTCATGGGACGACAGCATGATCCTTTTTACTGCGCTGATCGTTGTTTTATCATTCGTGAATGTCTGCCGTATCCATTCATCGGCTATTTGTTCTGAACCAAGATCATGATCCCAGGCCAACCTCCCATATGCATACCAGTTGGCTTGTGCAAACGGGTGGCCGGTCCAGTTACGGTCACTGCCTATATTGGCAACACCCGCCATCGCAGAAATAGGATGACGATCCAGGGAGCCATCAACCACTTTGGCTACCGTGGAGCCTTTACCTTTTGACCAGGTGTCAGCATTCAATGCTTCTTTAAACATAGTTGAGAGGTAAACTAAATTGGTTGCCTGTCCTAAATACTCTTGTGTTATCTGGAATTCCATCATCAGCGGTGTCTTTGGCATAGCGCCGAATAATGGGTGAAAAGGTTCCCGTGGCTGAAAATCTATCGGGCCATTCTTTACCTGTATCAATACGTTCTTCCTGAATTGTCCGTCGAGCGGTTTGAACTCATTAAAGGCCTGTTTGAAGCGATCATCAGGTGTTTCATTACTATAAACAAATGCCCGCCACATTACGATACCGCCATGTGGCGCCACGGCATCCGCCAGCATATTAGCGCCATCGGCATGCGTTCTTTTATAATTCTGCGGGCCTGGCTGTCCTTCTGAATTTGCTTTTACCAGGAAACCGCCAAAGTCAGGTATATGTTGATATATCTCATTTGCTTTTTTCTTCCACCATTCCTGCACATCCGGGTCCAGCGGGTCAGCAGTTTTCAATCCACCGATCTCAACCGGGGCGCTGAACCTTGCAGTCAGGTATACTTTGATGCCATACGGCCGAAACACATTAGCCAATGCAGCCACTTTTTCCAGGTACGTTTTAGTTAGTACCAGCGCATTGGCATTGACATTGGTTAATACCGTTCCATTTATCCCAATCGAAGCATTGGCCCTTGCATAATCAATATAGCGCTGATCAATATAGCCAGGGAGTTTATGCCAGTCCCATATGGAAGAGCCTGCATAACCACGTTCTACAGTCCGGTTAAGATTATCCCAGTGATTGAGAATGCGATTTTGAATTTTGGGAACGCTTATAATATTTAAGTGCTGAATATTTTGATGAGTTTGTAATAGCCTGAGAAAATGAAATATACCGTATAAGATGCCAATATCAGTTTCTGCATTAATTGAAATAAAAGTAGCCTTACCTTTTTTGGCACTCCATATTTTAAAACCATCTTTACCTAAGTTTTTGTCCCCGGTTTTACTTCTGGAAACTTTAATTGAAGTATTATCAAGACCTGCTGTATTTACATTAGCTACTGTAAAAGGGATTTTTTTACCTAATAAGCCTTCAAGTCCGCTTATCAATTCTTCTTTTGCAACAGAAAAAGTTGAAGATGAGCCAAAAAATTGTACCCCGGTGATAATGCTTCTGTATTGCTGTAGTACAGCGGGATTACTGATCCTGTCATACCGGAGCCAGAGCCGGTAGCCATCTTCAGCAAGCAAAGAACCTGTGATAAGAAGCGATGCCAGGAAAAAAGATATTTTTTTCATACCGGAATAACCTGTTTGATTTAAAACGGTTTTGGTTTTTTTAAAGATGATTTCCTGATGATAAGGTCAGAACGTACCACGATAGTATTGGTATGTTTGAGATTTGATAACCCTCTCAGGTGATTGATAAGGTTCCTGGCAGCGATCTCGCCCATATCTATACCCGGGTAATGAATGGTGGTTAGCTGGGGCTCTACTATTTTGCTGATCGCATCATTATTGAATCCGACTATGGCAATATCTTCCGGAATTCTTATTCCTGATTCTTTTAGTGTTTGCATGCATACGGCCGCCGAGAAATCATTAGTGATAAAAGCGCCATCGGGCAATGGTTTCATCTTTAATATCTGTATGGCAGCTTCCACGCCACATTGTTCACTCAGGTCTTTGATCAGCACCCGGTCTTTTTCATAAGCGATACCATTATCATATAAGGCGTCCATATATCCTTTATGACGCTGGGCATATACGTTACGTTTCAGGTTGGCGGTCACCAGCACGATCTTTTTACACCCCTGCTCAATCAGGTGTTGAGTGGCCTGGTATCCGCATTTATAATTATCAATGATCACTTTAGTATTGTTGCTTTTTTCTTCCACCCTGTCAAAGAAGATCACCGGGATGCCTTTTTCTTCAAACGAATTATAGTGATCCAGTCCTTTGGTATTAAAGGCCAATGAAGCAATAAGGCCATCCACTCTTTTATGAAACAGGTTTAATGCATTGGCAGCTTCCTTTTCATAGCTTTCAGAAGAGTGGGCAATGATCAGGTCATAGCCCGCTTCTGTGGTTACTTTTTCTATGCCGGCAAGTACCGAGGTGATAAAGTTACTGTTCAATTCATGTATGATGACCCCGATCGTATTTGTTTTTTGTTTACGGAGACTGCTGGCGAACGTGTTATGCCTGTATCCCAATTCTTTTGCGGTGTCCTGTATTTTCTTGCGGGTGTGTTTATTAATGGCAGGATTATCCTGTAAAGCACGGCTTACGGTAGCCGATGACAAGTCCAGCTTTTGGGCTATATCATATATGGTAACATCTTTTTTTGGCTTCATGTTGCAATCGGTTGCATAAAAATCGCAAAAAAAAGGTCAATCACAAACTTTTGTTTTTTAAAGAAGAGTCACGGATAACGATGTCTGAACGAAGGATGATGGTGTTGGTGGTTTTTATACTGGATATGCCATTCAGGTGATTGATAAGACTGGTGACAGCCGCTTCGCCGACGTCATAACCGGAATAATTGACTGTTGTAAGATTGGGCTCTATTATTTTACTGATCGGATCATTATTGAAACCGGCAAAAGCGATGTCCCCCGGGATGAGTATGCCGGCTTCTTTTAATTTCATCATGCAGTAAACTGCAGCCGTATCGTTGGCTGAGAATACGGCATCAGGTTTACCGGTCATCTTTAGTATATGCTCAGCGGCCTTCGTTCCCGCTTCTTCACTAAGCTTGCTGATATAGAGCATTTTTTTTTCATCAAAAGTCATATTATGATCACGCAGGGCTTGTTTATATCCGTTCAGCCTGTCGGCATAAACATTTCTCAGGAGATTGCCGCCCAGGTGCATGATTCGCCTGCAACCCTGTTCTATCAAGTGTTTCGTGACATCATATGCTGCTTTATAATTATCTATAACAATGCTGGTACTATCAACATGGGAGTAGATACGGTCAAAAAATACAACCGGGATACCCTTTTTAAAGAAGGGGTTGAAGTGTTCGATATTCTCGGTATCATAAGCCAGTGATGCCAATAATCCATCCACCCGCTTGTTGAACATGGTATGGGCATTGGCCACTTCTTTTTCCGAGTTCTCAAGCGATTGGCTGATGATCAGGTTATAATTTTCACGGCTGGCGGCATCTTCCATTCCTGCCAGTACGGACGACATGAAATAACTATTCAGCCTGGGAACAATGACGCCGATCGTAAATGTTTTTTTGCTGCGCAAACTGCTGGCAAATGTGTTGGACCGGTACCCAAGATGCTTGGCGGCCTCGACAATTTTCTTCCGGGTATTCTTATTAATAGCAGGGTGGTCCTTCAGTCCGCGGCTCACTGTGGTAGCGGAAATATTCAGGTGTTTGGCAATATCATATATCGTTATTTCTTTATCGTCAGGCATGCTGGTCTCCTTTCTTTTACAAATAAAAGTAGCATTATTTGAAAAAAAAATTGCAATCGGTTGCAATTTTTAGAAAAATCTCGTTACATTCGAATTGCCAATTACAATTTCATGCTTGCTGTAATGACAAAAAGAAACTGCTTATTTCCGTTCAAAGCCCTGTCCTGTCAGGGTTGCATCAAATTAATCTCAGCGCTTTTCAGCAATTTTTATTCTTTTCTCCTTCGTTTTTACAGCCTGGGCGTGGATTGCAATTCCAAAATTTTTCCGGCAAATGTGTTTACCACTTATCAACTGACAGGCTTGAATTGTTCCGGGTCTGTAGTGAATAAAGTAAGTATGAACATGCGCTGGCATATAACCAAATCCTAAAGAAAAATAACGGTTACCGAAGTAGCCTGTAAAAAAGTTGGTTGCCAACTTTCTAAACTTAAAATTTAAAAACTGCTGTTTATGAAAGTTTCATTGAAACAAAACTTGCAAAAAGTCCACCTGTGGCAAAATCGGCTGCAGCAAAGATCATTGGTCTTTGCTCTGGGTATTTTACTCAGCCTATTTTTTTCGCTGCCTGCGGCAGCACAAACTGACATCCGTGTTAAAGGACGCGTCACCACTGAAGACGGTCAGCCGGTACCAAAAGCTTCCGTTGCCGTAAAAGGCAGCAGCACGGGTACGACTGCTGATGACAACGGTAACTTTGAAATTACAGCGCCTCCTAACGGTACGCTGATCATTTCTGCTGTAACCTTTACAACGCAAGAAGTAAAGATCAACAACAGGACAACTGTTGATGTATCCCTTATTTCACTTACAAAAATGGAAAGCGAAGTAATAGTAGTGGGTTATGGTACACAACGAAAAGAAGCTATTACAGGTTCGGTTGCTTCGATTAATGGCGAGAGGATGCGTGAAATTCCTGCACCAAATGTTTCCCAGGCACTGCAAGGGCGGTTAGCCGGTGTGGAAATGACGCAAACCTCAACCCGGCCGGGAGCTACCATGCAGATCCGTGTTAGAGGCTCCCGTTCGCTGAGCGCCGATAATAATCCGTTGATCGTTCTTGACGGGATACCTTTTATAGGATCCATAGCCGACATCAACCCTAACGACATCAAAAGCATTGATATTCTTAAAGACGCTTCGGCAACTGCTATTTATGGTTCCCGTGGCGCCAACGGTGTTATACTTATTACCACGGATAAGGGATCTAAGAACAGAAAGCCCCGGGTGAATTATAACGGTTATGTTGGCACACAGGAAGTTTTTGCCAAATACCCCATGATGGACGGGCCGACATTTGTGGCGATGCGTGCTGCAAGGGGTCAATACACTAACGGCCAGGATGAGGATGACAATTTAAATACCGACTGGCAGGATTTATTTTACCAGACCGGTATAGTGACAGATCATAACGTCAGCCTTTCAGGCGGTACCGAAACCGGCAATTACAACTTTGGGATGGGTTATTACAACAACCAGGGTGTAATACCCACGCAGCAATACAAACGCTATTCAATACGCGGCTCGCTTGATCAGCAGGTAGGAAAACTTTTCCGGGTAGGGTTCACCAGCTATAGCAACTACAATGAAAGTGAAGGAAACCAGGTGGGCTTATATAACATATTAAGCATGTCGCCTATTTCGACACCGTATAACCCTGATGGTACGATGAAAAGATCAATACGGATGCCATTGGACAACCAGTATATTTTTACAGAAGATGTAGTAGAAAGATTACATGACGATGATCAATGGATTAACGAAACACGTGGGTTTGCATCTTACAATGCCATTTTCGGAGAAGTGAAAATTCCCTGGGTGGATGGATTGAAATACAGGATAAACCTTGGCGCGGATTTCATACAATCAAATAATGGCGCTTATACAGGAGCAGGAGTAGGCGATGGAGCCAATCCTAATACTATATCATCTGCTTCTGTTGATAACAGGCTCACTTATCACTGGACAGTTGAGAACATGCTTACCTATGACCACACTTTTGCCGGAAAACACACGGTGAATGCAGTGGCCTTGTACTCTGCGGAGCAAAGTAAGTACAACAGGTCAAACATGTCGGCCCAGGATATACCAGCCGATGCTTTTGAATTTTATAACCTTGGGCAGGCCGCCGGTCAAATAATTGTAAACCCTGCCAACCAGGATTACCAGTTATGGGGACTTATGTCGTACATGGGACGTGTTATGTACTCGTACGACAACCGTTATATGATCTCTGCCACCCTGCGTTCTGATGGTTCATCAAGACTGGCAGAAGGGCATAAATGGCATACTTATCCTGCGGTGTCTGTAGGATGGAATATCGCCAATGAATCGTTTATGCAGGGGATCACTTGGATAAACAGTCTGAAACTGCGTGCCGGGTTTGGAGAAACTTCTAACCAGGCTATTAATCCTTATGCGACACTCGGGTTGTTAAGTACCCGGCCCTACAATTTTGGCCCCACTAGCTATGGCACCGGGTATTATGTGTCACAATTACCTAATGTAGACCTGGGATGGGAATTCTCCAAGACCGTGAACATTGGCCTTGACTTCTCTGTCTTTAAAAATCGTTTGTCAGGTACCATAGAATACTATGAAACAAAGACCGAAGACATTCTCCTGGGTCTTGGCCTGCCTCCTACATCAGGTGTGACCGGTTATACTGCAAACATCGGAGCCACTCAAAACAAGGGATTTGAACTTACTTTGAATGGTACGATCATCAACAATAAAAATGGCTGGACCTGGGAAGCAGGACTTAACTTCTATACCAACCAGAATAAACTGGTATCACTTGCATCCGGGCAAACCAGGGATGAAGGTAATATGTGGTTTGTAGGACATAATATCAATGCCATTTTCGACTATAAAAAAATCGGACTTTGGAATTCAACCAAGGATAGTACTGATGGCTATATGAATATTTTGGAACCAGGTGGAAGAGTTGGAATGATCAGGGTGTTATACACCGGCGATTACAACACCAACGGTACACCTGTAAGAGCCATCGGGACTGCCGACAGGCAAATTATAGATGTTGATCCCAATTTCCAGGGAGGCTTTAACACACGGGTATCTTATAAAGGATTTGACCTGGGTATTGTGGGTCTTTACAGGAACGGCGGCATTCTCGTCAGTACCATTCATGGCGCTAACGGCTATCTTAATTTGCTGACCGGGCGCAGAAATAATATAGACGTGGACTACTGGACACCGACCAACCCCGATGCCAAGTATCCCAACCCCGCTGGTCCTATCAGCAATGATAATCCCAAATATGCCAGCACCATGGGTTATTTCGATGCTTCTTTCCTGAAGATCCGTACCATAACATTAGGATACGACTTCAGCCGTAGCCTGATAAAAAATTCCGATATAAGAATGCGGATGTACTTTACAGCTCAAAACCCGTTTGTCATGTTCTCGCCATACCACGAGGAATCAGGTCTTGATCCTGAAACTAACTCGTTCGGAAATGAAAACCAGGCGGCCGGTAGTTACCCGAGACGTATCCTGACTGTAGGGTTTAACACCCCTGCAACCCGCAACTACATTCTTGGCGTTAATTTGACATTCTAAAACATACAAATATGAAACATATACATATAAAATCTGTTGTTGTTGTATCAGCGCTGTTTGTGCTGTTACTTTCAGGATGTAATAAAATTCTGGAAGAACAGCCCCGTAGCATTTATACACCCGAATTTTTCAAAACCGAAAAAGGAGTTCTGGGCGGGATTACATCCCAGTATGCCCATTTGCGCTTTATATATGGCCAACCCTATTATTATAACGCCCTGGAAACCGGTACCGACGAATATACCTACGGCCAAAGCGCTGACGGTAACCATAGGGATATGGATCTGAGTGGTGTTGGAAACCTGACTGCTGCCAGCAGCCGTTCTGACGTATTATGGGGAGTCGCTTTTTCTAATATCAATACAGCCAGTGGCATTATTGAGAATGCAGCAGCAGTAGGCATCTCGGCTGCACTGATAGCTGAAGCGAGATTTTTCCGGGCTTTTGATTATTTTATGTTGGTACAAACATTTGGCGGTGTGCCATTGGACCTGGGTGCAGGAGAACTTAAATTCAATACAACTCCTTCGAGAAAATCTGTGCGCAACACCGTGCCCGAAGTTTATACTAAGGCCATATTCCCAGACTTGTTGCAAGCGATAAACGATTTGCCAGCGACTGGCAGGGTAACTGGTGGGGCCACTAAAACAGCTGCCCGTCTTTACCTGGCAAAAGCATATTTGACTTATGCCTGGTGGCTGCAAAACCCGAACAACATCCCTACTTATCCGGCAAGTCCCAGAACTGACCCCGATGGTCAGACTGCTGCACAATATTTTCAAAAAGCTTATGATATGGCAACATTCGCCATTGACAATCCCGGTTCTTTTGGTTTAGCGAATACGTTTTATGACGTGCATGTGGGCGGTAATGACCGCAACAATGAAATGCTGCTGTATGCCGACCACACAGAGCAAAGCGAATTTTATAACGGGTCACCTATACAAGGCTTTCAGGGTGAAATAGGAAATGATGGCAGAAATTCTGCCGTTTGGTTTGTAACCTGGAATTATACGAATATAAGAAGCGCTCCGAATTCCAACGGAACCGGTACCGCTGTCAGTTCTGTTCAAAGGGAAGCAGCCCAGGGTTTGGGACGTCCCTATATTCGCATGGCGCCCCCTATCGGAGTTTTTACAAATACCTTTGCAGAAAAAACGCTGGATTCCCGTTACGATGGTACTTTCAGCACTGTTTACAGGGGCAACTGGCCCAAAGCAGGAGTTACTAACGCAACGCTATATGGAGCTAATAATATGCCGGTTACTCCGGGTCAAGCTGTTCTAAGCTTCCTTGAATATGAATCACAGGCGGCTGGTATTGTTTATTCTCCCGGAGCAAATTTCCCCGGATTATCTTACAGTAATGTCGGTGCAGGTGTATTGCCCGGCAGAGCTGATTTTGTAGTTGCCCCCCGTGGTATAAGCAGGCTTATGTTTCCCGGCCTCTGGAAGATGGGAACATATCGTACTGATAATGGTACAGGTTTGGGCCAGCCGAACGCCCCCCTTACCCGCCCATTCAAAATTGCCAAGTTCTCCGAGCTTTATTTGATAGCTGCTGAAGCTGCCGTAAAGGGTGCTACTCCGGTAGCCGGTAAAAGTGCAAGGGAATTGGTTAATGTACTCCGTGCACGGGCAGGCAGGTGGAAATTTTCTAATAAGGACAATGCAGCGTTCGTTGCAGACAATAGTGCAGCAATGGTGGCTGCTACTCCTGCTACTATAGACATGAACTATATCATGGCAGAACGGTCCCGTGAATTTTTCGGCGAGGGTCTTCGTTGGTTTGACCTGGTTCGTACTCAAATGTGGAACCAGCTTGCCGGTACATACGAGATCTGTGGTACAGCTGCCGGAGATCATACACCGGTAACAGTAACACGTACTATTCAGCCTTTTCATTATATCCGGCCCATTCCGCAGGGACAGCTTGACGGGATGGATATGACAGCGGATGAAAAAGCCGCCTATCAAAACCCGAGCTATCAATAGGATCAAAAAATGCTAAGCATGTAGCGATAAAATAAACCGGGAACAGATAAACCTTGTTCCCGGTTTTTAAATCTCAAAGAAAGAAAGAAAACAGATAAATTTATTCATTGATGCGGGGGACTATAAAATATAATTGTTTGATTTTTTTTGCAGTACTGGTAAGTATCACCTCCTGCAAAAAAAGCGATCCGGCGGATCCTCCTCCACCGCCGCCTCCCCCTCCGCCGGTATCCGAGTATGATACTTCAAAAGCTACCAGTGTTTTAAAAAATGCTGCTGCTTTTCATGTTGGGCTGGCTGTTGATTATACACAATACATGAATGATGCTGCCTATGCTGCTGTAGTAGCCAGAGAGGCTAATAATATCACATTAGGCTATCACATGAAGCATGGGGCTATTGTTAAGAATGATGGTTCTTTTGATTTCGTAAGGACGGATGAAATGGTAAACAAAGCTTCTGCGGCGGGACTATGGATATATGGTCACACACTTGCCTGGCATCAGAATCAGAATGGCGATTACCTGAGATCGTTGTCATCCATAGCCGGGACCACTGATGTTTTTACAGGACAAAATGGAGATTTTGAATCAGGTACAGCTACAAGTTTTGCGCCTGATTGGGCACGGTTAGTTGGAGGTACAGCCGCCGCAACTTATGAAGTTGAAACTTCTTCTCCGCCACAGGGAGCCAGGGCATTCAAAGTTACTGTTACCACACTCGGTGCTAACCCCTGGGATGTGCAGATGTTTCAAAACAATACTGTTAATACATGGCCGGGAACAATGGGCACGCAGTATATAATAAAACTATGGGCCAAGACGAGTACAGCGGGTGGAAGCTTCAGGGTCATCAACCAGGTTGGTTCAGGCGGCACACTTACACCTAATTATGATCTGTCTCCAACAGCTTCATGGGCAGAATACTCTATTCCTTTTACATGCGCAGAAAGTAATCCTACACTTAAGTTCTGGTTCAATAAACTGGGGACTTATTGGATAGATGATATAAGAATATTCCAGGCTACCACTGCACCCCCGGGATCTCCGGCAATTGCCGAAAAAGTTGATTCTGCTTTGAAAAGATGGATACGGGCCTCTGTTACCCGCTACCCGGTAAAAGTAAAAGCATGGGACGTAGTGAATGAGCCCTATACAGATGGCTCGCCGGTATTGCGCAATGGATCAGGTGCAACAGGCGACACCTATTACTGGGCAGAGCATCTTGGCAGGGGATACATTGCCAAAGCATTTAATTATGCGAGGGAATATGATGCGACCAGTGATCTTTTTTTGAATGATTATAACCTTGAATTTAACCCCGCAAAAGTGGATTCATTCGTGGCATTGGCCAATCAATTGAAAACACAGGGAGTCCCAATTACCGGTGTCGGTACACAAATGCATATCGGCATTAATACCAACAAAGCAGGTATTGATGCCATGTTTGTCAAACTGGCGGCGACAGGGTTGAAAGTAAAGATATCGGAGCTGGATATTCGTATCAACCCGTCCAATAATGCCGGGTTTACTCCTACGGAAGCATTATTGAATGAACAGGCAGCGATGTACAGATATGTTTTACAATCTTATTACAGTAATGTTCCGGCTGCACAGCGTTATGGTGTTACAGTTTGGGGAATTTCGGATAATTTCAGCTGGATCGTTGTGTCGCAGGGGAGAGTTGATTTTCCTTTATTGTTTGACCAGGCTTACAAGAAAAAGCCGGGGTATACAGGATTGTGGCTGGGGCTCAAACAACAATAGGAATGTGCGTTATCAAAAATGGCTTTTAGCAAGCAGTTAGTTCTTATACAGGCAATCGTAAGGGATGAGTGAATACTCATCCCTCTTTTTTAAATTTGTTATACCTTTTGCTTCCAAAACCAATTTTTTCAGATGCTTCTTTTAGGAATTGACCTGGGTACTTCTTCTGTAAAAGTTTCTGTCGTGGATGCACAGTCGCAACAATGTATTGCATCTGCCAGCTATCCTGAAACAGAAGCTGACATTATCTCGTTGCATACCGGCTGGGCTGAGCAAAGTCCCGATCAATGGTGGGAACATGTAAAGCAGGCGATCCTTAAATGCCATGCAACAGAAAAATATGACCCGTTTGATATTGCTGCGATAGGGATCGCTTACCAGATGCATGGCCTGGTATTGGTAGATAAGGAGCAGCATGTGCTTCGTAACTCTATTATATGGTGCGACAGCCGTGCGGTTGAAATTGGTAATAAAGCTTTCCACGAAATAGGAGAAGAAACCTGTTTGTCCCATTTGCTTAATTCTCCCGGGAATTTTACTGCAGCTAAATTGGCATGGGTAAAAGAGCATGAACCTGCCATCTATACAAAAATAGACAAGGCCATGCTGCCCGGTGATTTTATCGCCATGAAAATGACAGGCGATTGTACCACTACTATGTCAGCTCTCTCAGAAGGAGTGCTCTGGGATTTTAAACAAAATAAGGTATCGAAGGAACTCATTAATTATTTTGGATTTGATCATACTCTTTTCCCGGCCCTCAATCCATTATTTGCCCCGCATGGACATTTAAAAGATACGGTGGCTTCCAGGTTATCGCTGAAAGCAGATATACCTGTTACATACAAAGCAGGTGACCAGCCCAACAATGCTTTATCATTAAATGTGCTGAAGCCCGGTGAAGTAGCTACCACCGCCGGCACTTCCGGTGTAATATATGGTGTATGTGATGAACTGAATTATGATCAGCAGTCACGCATCAACAGCTTTGCCCATGTCAACCACGAATTAAATAAGAACAGGATCGGGGTGCTGTTATGTATAAACGGAACAGGGATATTCAATCGATGGATAAAGAATATTGTCGGGGCCAATCATACTTATGCAGGACTGAATGAAGCGGCTTTCAAAATACCCGTTGGTTCAGAGGGACTCATCGCATTGCCATTTGGCAATGGAGCAGAAAGGATGCTGAATAACCAGATCGTTGGCGGACATTTTCATCACCTTGACTTTAATGTTCATACAGCGGCTCATATGGTGAGGGCTGTGCAGGAAGGTATTGCTTTTTCTTTCCGTTATGGATTAGATATCATGCGGGAGAATGGAATTAACCCTACTGTAGTTCGTGCAGGAAAAGCTAATCTCTTCCTGAGTGATGTATTTACCCAGTCATTTGCCAACGTCAATAATGTAGCAGTTGAATTTTATGAGGGCGATGGAAGTTTTGGGGCTGCTATTGGGGCGGGTATCGGGGCCGGTATTTATAAAAATGCAGAAACGGCTTTGCAGAACAGGAAGCCGGTTGGTACGGTCAAACCCACTGCAATAAAACAGTATGATGAATTATACGAGCAATGGAAAGAACGGCTCAACGATCAGTTGAATAAATTAGCGCAAACGAACGCTTTGTCATTTAGTTTATCCTAATTTTTAACCTAACAACAAAGAACATGGCAATTATAATTGGACAGAGAGAATATTTTAAAGGAATAGGCCCGATCAAATATGAAGGAACAGGCAGCGACAATCCCCTGGCTTACCGCTGGTATGATGAAAATAAAGTAGTAGCCGGGAAAACCATGAAAGAATATTTGCGGTTTGCCTGCGCTTACTGGCATAGCTTCTGTGGCAGCGGCGCCGATCCTTTCGGGGAACCT
>DATDIX010000032.1:0-28956 GCA_036520835.1 Chitinophagaceae bacterium
TTTATGGTATCATACAATGGGTAATAGACATACCTATCCCTCAGGGCCGGTTGAATGGCATATTCAAGGTCACGGCCAAATGGTTCCAGTACCGGGAAAATGACGCGGCTCATGGAAGATATCATAGTAAACCCTTCAATAAAATCGAATACACCATCCGGCTGCGGGTCATTTTGGTTATTTAACCGGTCAAGGTTTACCAAAGAAATGATCGGCTGTCCTTCATACTGGGGCAATGTAGCTACCGGTGGTAAATATCTTTTTTCTCCCTGGCTGGGCTCTTCGTATAAAATATCCAATTTGAAATCGGTACGGTCAAGCTGGCCAAAACCCACTGAATAAACGTTCTTCATCATCAGGTCCCAGATAGGAAGATTGGTACGCTGCGATGTGGCTTTTATCAATTTCAGGAATAAAACATTTTGGGTGGTACCGGTTGTATCCGGCGGCACATCCTGCGAAAATTCACCCACCTGGAAAACACGGCCATTATACGTGTATTGGAAAGCAATACCCAATATTTCATCAGGCTGTAATGGTTGGTTCAGGGAAATAAAACCGATCTGCGGGTTATAGTAATATTCAGAAGCCTGCAGTTTTCTTGCATAGGTTTTTTCAAATTCCTGCACCGGGGCCAAACCAAATGCGATCATCCTTGATTGTACCAGCGCTGAATTACGGTTATCAGGACTGCTCAATAGTGCAGAATAGAGAGTGTTTGCTCCATTAGCAGGCTTGGGGTCTGCGCCGGGGATTGCCCAGATAGGGTTATATGGATTACTCTCTCCCAGGTCCATCATGGCTACCACATCCCTTGTATCTGTTGTGGCAGCAACATTCCGGTTGGTCACCCATACTTCCACACGCAGTATCTGCACACCGGAATTCACGATCGGCAATTCTTTCATCGCCGCGTTATAATTATTCCTGAAATACTGCGACAGTAAAAAGTGCCGGTTCTCTTCGTACTCATCTGCTTTCAATGAAAATGATTGTGTAGCCGTTCCGCCTTCCAGCCCCAATGATTGCCGCTGTGCTCTTTGATTGGCCAGTACACCGGTGATAAATAATTTGCCGAACTGCAATTGTGTTTTTATACCAAACAAGGATTGCGCTCCCGGTATCAATGTTCCTTTGGAAGTGAAGTTGACATTACCCAATTGAAACTGTTTAAGGATCTGGTCACTTTCCCCCTGGTAATTCAGGTTAAGCTGGTTCTCAAATTCAAAATTGGCCAGCGTATTATAATTGATCGGCAATTTTAATTTATTGCCGATATTGGCATCCACCTGCAACTGGGCGTTCATATTAAAATCAAGCCCGCCATTTTTTCTTGCCCTTTCGGGTATTGTCGGGTTCTTGATATTCTGTCCCTGGTAACCGGCCAGGATATCGACATACCCGGAAGGCTTGATATCTATTTTCACTTTCCCCAGCGAATCGGTCCCCATGATCCGGTTGAACCAACCGTTGTTTACTTTGAATTTAGGCTTGAATAAACGGCGATTCATGTCGGCCAGCATAGCGGCCCTCCTGCGGAAATATTCTTCTTCATCCTTCTTGCCCTGCATTTTCAAAAATTCTTCCATAGAAAAGGAAGTGGGGGTACGGTAATACTTATTCCCTATTTTTTCGACGATGTAATATTGTTTTGTTTTGGGATCGTATTCGATCGTCCGTTTCAGGTAACCGGTATCCCTGAAGTCAAATGCATTCCTATTGGGGTAACTATAAGGGTCGCCGCGACGGTCCTCAAGCTTCGGAATTGAATCTATATCTGGTAAAAAGCGATAATAATGGGAAAAGAAATACGGTTTGTCATCATCGCGGGCATTCGCCTGCATATTGGTGGCAAACAGGGTGGCAATAACTACCAACGTACGGAAGATATGTGCAATCTTGCAGTTCAATTTGATCTCACAATAAGTTAAGTCTGGTAAAATTGGATCAGAGGATACGGAGTGTTTTTTTGATTAGCTCTTCAACCGGCAGGTTTGGCTCACTTACCAGGACCTTTTTCAGGGCCTGTTCAGCCGCCAATCGGTTGATGCCTAAAGCCGTCAGAGCATTTAACGCATCCTGTTGCAAAGTATTGTTTTTCATAGGTAAAATATTTGATTCCAAAGGCTGTTTTGCCAATTTGTCCTTAAGCTCAAGCACCATCCTTTCTGCGGTCTTTTTGCCGATACCTTTTATCCCTTCCAAAGTCCGCACATCCGACTGGATAATGGCCCTGGCTAACTCCTCAGGTTTCAGGTACGACAACATGACCCGGGCAGTAGAAGCACCTATGCCGGAGACAGCGATCAGTTGCAGGAACATTTCCTTTTCTGCCACATCAAAAAAGCCAAATAAGATATGAGCATCTTCCCGGATCAGGAGGTGGGTATATAAAATGCCTTTTTCAAGGTTCTGGATCTTTGACCAGGTATGGAGGCTGATCTGAACTTCATAACCCACGCCATTAACTTCTACATGAACTGAAGCCGGGGTTTTATGCACAAAATCACCTTTCAGGTATGCGATCATGGCTGCGAAAATAAGGGAAAAGCAAATGTGCTGATTTGCTAATGTGTTAATGTGCAAATGGATACCTCGTTCCCATTCTAAAGTTCGGACCTCTGACTTCCGACTTCTTACTATATCTTTGCTGGCCTTAAAAAAAGAAAGATGAGTAAAAAGATCACTGCCGCCATTACTGCTGTTGGAGGATACATTCCTGATGACAAGCTTACCAATTTTGACCTGGAAAAAATGGTGGACACCAATGATGAATGGATACGTACCCGTACAGGTATTGAAGAAAGAAGGATATTGAAAGGAGAAGGCAAGGGAACATCTGACATGGTGGTACCCGCTGTAAGGGAATTATGCCAAAAAAGAGGGATTGACCCAGCAGAAATAGATTGTCTGATCGTTGCAACTGTTACACCAGATATGGTTTTTCCTGCCACGGCAAACATTGCCTGCGATAAACTGGGTGCAAAGAATGCATGGGGCTTTGATGTAAGCGCTGCCTGCTCGGGTTTTTTATATTCACTGACACTCGGAGCTTCCTTAATTGAAAGCGGGCGGTTTAAAAAAGTTGTGGTATGCGGAGCTGATAAAATGAGTGCTATCATTGATTATAGTGACCGGGCAACCTGTATCATTTTTGGCGATGGCGCTGGTGCTGTGTTACTGGAACCCAACGAAGAAGGTTATGGTGTGCAGGACAGCATATTGAGAAGTGATGGCAGCGGATGCCAGTACCTGCACATGAAAGCAGGCGGCTCAGCAAAACCTGCCACTATTGAAACAGTAATGGCTAAAGAACATTATGTGTTCCAGGACGGGCAGCCTGTTTTTAAATTTGCTGTAAAAGGAATGGCCGATGTCAGCGCCGAATTGCTGGAAAGAAATAATCTTACCGGTGATGATATTGCCTGGCTGGTACCTCACCAGGCCAATAAAAGGATCATTGATGCTACGGCCAACCGCATGGGACTATCCCAGGAAAAAGTAATGTTGAATATTCAACGTTATGGCAATACCACAGCCGGTACTTTACCACTCTGCCTCTGGGACTGGGAAAGTAAATTAAAGAAAGGCGATAATATTGTGCTCGCTGCTTTTGGTGGCGGATTTACGTGGGGGGCTACATTAGTGAAGTGGGCATATGGTGTCTGACGTCTCGCAGAGCGTCTGACACTTGCAGGCATCCTCAATAGAAAATTATTTGCCATGACTATTCATGAGCCTGGCATTTATCATATTTACAATCGGGGGAATAATCAACAAACCATTTTCTTTTCGCAGGAAAATTATTTTTACTTTCTTCGAAAATGTCACAAATACCTGAAGTCCTGCTCCGATATTCTTGCATGGTGCCTGATGTCAAATCATTTTCATTTTCTCATTTCAGCTACTGAAAAGAGTTTAGTCCCGGTAAAATCCGGAGGTATTGTCATGCCATCACTCACAAATGGCTTCAGATTATTACAGAGTTCCTACGCCAAAGGATTAAACAAAGAATTGAACAGAACAGGAAACCTGTTTCAACAAAAAACAAAAGCAAAGATTGTGAGTGGTGATGATAATTATGCCTTAACTGCATTTCACTACATTCATCAGAACCCCGTAACTGCCGGGTTAGTGGCTAAACCTGAAGATTGGCCCTATTCATCTTTCCCTGATTACATTGGTTTAAGAAATGGAACGCTTTACAATAAAGAAAAGGCTATTGAAATTCTTGGGTTATCAACTATTGATCTGAGGGCTGAAACAATGACAATGATCAGTGATGAGAAAACCAGAAAGATATTTTAAAATATATGTCCCGCTTTCTTGAATAAGTGTCAGACGCTCAGCGAGACGTCAGACACTTTCAAACCGAAATCATCTACTTTTGGAGACTTAATTTTCAAATTCAGAAATCTCAAAATGGATAAAAACTTTCCCCTTACCGGCTGGGGCTCCGTAGCTGTTCATGCTGGTCATGAACAAGACCCGAAGTATGCTCACCTCGTCCCTATTTATGCCAGCAGCACTTTTGTGTTTGATGAAGCCGAACAGGGTATGCGCCGTTTCAGCGGCAAGGAAGAAGGATATATCTATTCCCGCTGGGGCAACCCCACTTTTACAGAGGCAGAAAATAAGATCGCTGCTTTAGAATCCTTCGGCATTGAACAAAATGGTTCACCCCTGCAGGTAAAGGGTATTCTTCATGCTTCGGGCATGGCGGCTATTACTACGCTTCTTTTATCTGTGTTAAAAGCAGGTGACAAAATTCTTACGCACTATTCCCTGTATGGCGGCACCGAAGAGATCATTACAAAAGTTTTACCAGCTCTTGGCATCACGGCTATTATTGCTGACCTGCGTGACCCGGGCAAAGCAGAAGAAATGATCAAAAAAGATAAGGCCATTAAATTGCTGTATATCGAAACACCGGCCAATCCCACCATTCAATGTGTGGATATAGAAACATTGAGCTCGCTGGCAAAACAATACGGGTTAATTACGGCCTGTGATAATACGTTTGCTACTCCTTACCTGCAGCAGCCTTTTCGTTTCGGTATAGATTTCATTGTTCACTCAACCACTAAATTCCTCAACGGGCATGGCACGGCTATCGGTGGCATCTTATTGGGCAGAGATGTTGAGTTCATGAAAACAAAAGTGTATACCATGGCCAAAACATTGGGCGGTAATGCAAATCCTTTTGATGCCTTCTTACTGATCAATGGCATGAAAACACTGGAACTGAGAATGGAACGCCATTGCCACAATGCGATGGAAGCAGCGAGTTTCCTGGAACAACATCCTGCCGTAGCCAAAGTGAATTATACAGGACTGCCTGACCATCCCGATCATTATACAGCTATGAAACAAATGCGTCACCCCGGAGCGATGCTGAGCTTTGAACTAAAAGAAGGATTGCAGGGCGGTATTGATTTTATGAATAAACTGAAGATGTGTGTCCGTACTGTTTCACTTGGCACCTGCGATACGTTGCTGTCCCACCCGGCTTCGATGACGCATTACAGTGTACCCAAAGAAGAAAAATTAAAGTATGGCATCACGGACGGGCTGATACGGATGAATGTGGGAATAGAAAATGTACAGGATATTATCGCAGACCTTAACCAAGCATTAAATTAGAAAATGAAATTGCCAGTCTATATATTTATTGCTGTATTGATATCCTGCTCAGGCAGCGATAGAAAACAAAACACTACTGTTGATTTCATAAATGAACATATGAATGATCATGACACTTCTATTCACCCGGTACTGGAAATTGGCACCTACTATGTAACTAAGATTAACCAAGATACCATAGCAGGTATCCTTCTTGGAGCCATTCATAAAGAAGAAGATTCTGTCTATTATTCGTTTGTCTTAAGCGGCCGATTTTTTAATACTATTCCTTCGGAAAAAGAATTCAGGGGAGCCGGCCTGTGCGGATTGGAAATACCCTCTTATCCTGCGGGAAATTCCATAAGTTCCTTATGCCGCTATTCTATTTCAGAAAAAAACTTAACCCTTGAGTTAAATAAACTTACAAAAATTGGTTATATAAAATTTTCTAAGAAAAATACATATGGAAGCACCCGTATCATCAAAAACTTCAACGATCTATCAGGTGAATTTCTAAGCTTCGAAAAAAGCAATGTGGAAACTGACAAACAAATAAAACTGACAGGGTTCCCTTCATCAAAATATATTGTCATTAATTGGAACCAGCTTGCTATTGCCAGTAATCAGGAAGACCAGGCAAGACCGGAAGTGCTCTGGGTCCTTTCAGCTAAAACCGCTCACCCAACAGCATCCGCATTAATGAAAGAAGAATGGTGGTGGAGTCCCGCAGATGATCTTTCTCCTTTTGGAAATGATGACGGCGCCGATGCTCTTTATATTTATAAAGATTGGAGGGAGAACAATAAAAATACAAAGTCATCTCTTTTTATATATTATTTGCAAAAAAGATGGAATATGTCGTTTTCTCACATCAATAATGATTCCGAAACTGACCTGCCGAAGATAGAAAAAGAAAATACTTTCTATAGAAATGTTGACAGAGCGATGATGAGTTTGGCATTCAGTCAGCTTGTTTTAGAAGGTAAAATTTCGCCGGAATTTAAAAACCTGGCAATAAAAGCTATTAGGCGAACAAAGACAGAGTTTGGGATGAACGGAATGACCGATGAAAATAAAACTGAATACAGAAAGAGGCTTGATAAAATGGAGAGCATATTAACGGGCCTTTAAAGAGTAGCCAGAAAAAAATGGAAATACTTCAATGCTGCTGAATATCGAACCGTAACGTGAAGTGTATAGCAGGGCAGGTCCAAAATAAACTTACAGGGGGTTATAGCAATATTGCGGATAAGAACAAAGTAAAATCTGAATTACCTACTTTTACCATCCAAAATAATTACTCATGAGAAAATTTCTTTTGCCGGTTTTAAGTTTTGTTTTTCTTACATTGGCATTGCATGCTCAAAAACCAACGGACCCGAGACTCAAAGGCCTTGACACTTTTGCCCTGCGGATATTGAAAGAATGGAATGCCCCTGGTGTTACCATTGCTGTAGTGGAAAAGAATAAAGTGATCTATGCCGGCGGCTTTGGTTACCGTGATTATGAGAAGAAATTACCTGTTACAGAAAATACCCTGTTTGCTATCGGCTCCTGCACCAAAGCATTTACAGCTTCTATGCTGGGTATGCTGGTCAAAGAAGGTAAGGTTGATATTGATAAACCAGTAAGAGAGTACCTGCCGGAACTGAAATTTCAAAATGAATATACAAATGATCATGCTACACTGCGTGATATGATGTGTCATCGTACCGGTCTGCCCCGGCATGATTACTCATGGTATGGATCAACTGCCAGCCGCAGTGAGCTGCTTGCCCGCATTCAATACCAGGAACCCTCTGTTGCACTAAGGGAGAGATACCAGTATAATAATTTTATGTTCATGGCGCAGGGCATGGTGATAGAAAAGTTGACAGGCAAAAGCTGGGAAGAAAATATGAAAGAAAGGATCTTTAAGCCGCTTGGCATGAGCCAGACGAATATGTCTGTTATTGATATGGAGAAAGCAACTGATCGTTCATTGGCCTATACTGTGAAAAATGGAAATACGATCTCTGCCATCCCTTACCGTAATATAGATGGCATCGGGCCGGCCGGTTCTGTAAACAGTTGTGCAAAAGACATGGCCAACTGGCTTCTTACCTGGATCAATGATGGAAAATTCAATGGCAAGGAGATCATTCCTTCCGGTTACCGGAACCAGGCGATCACCATACAGGTAGCTACGGGTGGCGGATTACCGGGTTCTGAAAATCCTGACCTCCACTTCAACGGATATGGATTTGCCTGGGGAATGAGCAGTTACCGCGGGCATTACCGTGTAGAACATGGTGGAGGTATCGATGGGTTTATCACCACCACCTGCTTCTTTCCTTCTGACAGTATTGGCATTTTTGTGGTTACCGATCAATCAACGCCTACCACCAGTATCCGCAACTTTATTGCAGACCGCATGCTGAAACTTTCTTTCCGTAACTGGGGAAGGTCTGCACTGACCGATAAACTTAAAGGTGATTCAATTGCCAAAACATTACCCAATAAAGACAGCATTAACCGCAAACCGAATACAAAACCGTCGCATGAATTAAGTGATTATACAGGAACATATGAGCACAAAGGTTACGGGCAAACAAAGATCTTTATAGAAAGAGATACCCTGTGGATCGATTACAATGAGGCCGGTCAGCGAACAAAAAGTTACCTGCAACACTATCATTATGATGTCTTCAGGGTGCGGTCAACCGAAGAGACAGAAGACAGTAAAGATGCCCTGAAGATCCGTTTTACTACCGACGCCGGCGGAAAGATAGTTTCGATAGAAGCGCCAATGGAGGCTTCAGTAAAAGATATTGTGTTTGAAAAAATGGCGCCGTCTGTTAAAGTAGAAAAAAGTGACCTGCAAAAATATGTGGGTGATTATGACCTGGAGGGAACAACCGTGAAAGTGTATATCCGCGGTGAGAATACATTAATGGTATTATTGCCCGGGCAGCCTGATTATGAATTGGTGCCTGCTAAGAAGGACGAGTTCGACCTGAAAGTCGCAAAGGGCTATAGTGTACGGTTTGAAGTAACCGATAATAATGAAGTAACCAGCATGAGTTTTATCCAGCCCAACGGAACATTTAAAGCAACAAGAAAAAAATAGACCCGGATGAGTGTTATTATTCGCAGGGCAGTAAAAGAAGATTGCCCGAGATTATTAGAGCTTATCACAGAATTAGCCATTTATGAAAAAGCGCCTGATGATGTCACGGTTACCATGGATCATTTTGTGGAAAGTGGCTTTGGTGAAAAACCGGTCTGGTGGGCATTCGTGGCTGAAGCAGATGGGCGGGTAGAAGGCTTTGCACTTTATTATATCCGTTATTCTACCTGGAAAGGGCAAGCCATGTACCTTGAGGATATTATTGTTACCGAGGCCATGCGGGGTAAACAGCTCGGCAAACTATTATTTGATCGCTTAATTGAAGAAGCAAGGGAGAAAAAATGGACACGTATCATCTGGCAGGTATTGGAATGGAATGAACCTGCGATCAATTTCTATAAAAAGTATAATGCGGATTTTGACCCGGAATGGGTGAATTGCAGTTTGTATGTCTGACAAAACAAAGACTTTAGTTCACTCCTTCCGCCTGCATGGTCTTATCGATCTTCAGTATTAATCCCTGGAGTACCTTGCCCGGCCCTACTTCTGTGAATTTGGAAGCTCCGTCTGCAATCATTGCCTGTACACTTTGTGTCCAGCGAACTGCGCCTGTTAACTGATCTATCAGGTTTTGCTTGATCTCTTCTTTATCCATTACGGCTTTTGCTGCTACATTCTGGTAAACAGCGCAGAGGGGTGTATGAAAAGTGGTTGATTCAATAGCAGCCTGCAATTCTTCTTTAGCCGGCTCCATAAGTGGTGAATGAAATGCACCGCCAACTGGAAGAACCAATGCTCTTTTTGCACCGGCCGCTTTCATTCTCTCACAAGCAATGTCTATTCCTTTTATTGAACCGCTTATTACTAACTGGCCGGGACAATTATAGTTTGCCGGGACTACGATCTCACCTGTTTCATCCTGCACTTGCTTACAGATCGCTTCCACTTTTTCATCAGCCAGCGCCAATACAGCCGCCATGGTCGAGGGGTTCATTTCGCAGGCTTTTTGCATCGCTTTTGCACGGACAGCCACCAGGCTTAATGCACTCTCAAAACTTAATGTACCATTGGCTACAAGTGCAGAAAATTCGCCAAGAGAATGACCGGCTACCATATCCGGCTTTGCCCCTGAGTTTATCGAAGGGTCAATACTTCTGAAAGCAATGACTGAGTGCAAAAAAACGGCAGGCTGTGTTACATTGGTCTGTTTCAGGTCCTCTTCACTTCCATTGAACATGATATCAGAAATACGAAAGCCTAGTATATCATTGGCCTGCTCAAATAATTTTTTGGCAAAAGCGCTGTTGGTGAAATGTTCTTTACCCATTCCCGGAAACTGTGAGCCCTGGCCGGGAAATACATATGCATGTTTCATTGTTCTGTTCTTAGCAAAAACAAAAATGCCACAAAGACTTTACCTAAAAAAATCTTTGTGGCGATCCCTGAAAAAAAATCTTTACCGGCTCAGGTTAGCCGAAATCAGCTTTAAAAACTCGCTTCTTGTAGAATTTTTATGAAATTCCCCGTCAAAGGCCGAGGTGGTCGTCACTGAGTTTTGCTTTTGGACCCCCCGCATCATCATGCATAAATGCTGCGCTTCTATCACTACGGCTACTCCCAGCGGGTTCAGTGTTTCTTTAATGGCATTCATGATCTCTACGGTCAACCTTTCCTGTACCTGTAAGCGCCGGGCATACACATCCACTACCCTTGCTATCTTACTCAGCCCGGTGATCCAGCCATTCGGTATATAGGCAATATGGGCTTTGCCAAAAAAAGGCAGTATATGATGTTCGCACATACTGTAGAGCTCAATATCTTTTACAAGGATCATTTCGCTGACCGGTTCATGAAATTTGGCAGAATTTAAAATAGCATGCGCATCGAGATGATAGCCCTGGGTGATGTATTGCATAGCTTTTGCAAGGCGTTCAGGGGTTTTTTTCAGGCCTTCCCGGTCCGGGTCCTCCCCCAGCCATTTTAATGCTTCATGATAGTTTTTTATCAACCCTGAAGTTGCTTTTTCATCGAATTGTTCCGTTTTCTTATACGCCATAATACTGGTTTGGGTTTTTTGTTTCTGGTTTCCGGTTATCAGGCTGGATATTCTACAAAGTTCCGGGGTGTTTCATACAACCTTATATGCAAATCCATTTTTTTATCAATATGCGGTCTTAATAATTTATAAATAACAATAACAATATTCTCAGCAGTCGGGTTCAGGTCTTTAAACTCTTTTGTGTCCAGGTTCAGGTTCTTATGATCGAACCGTGAATGTATTTCTCTTCTTACCAGGTCACTAAGTACTTTCAGATCCATTACGTACCCGGTTTTCCTATCAGGCTTGCCGGTTACTTTTACTTCCAGTTCGTAATTATGTCCATGATAATTCGGCAAAGCACATTTCCCAAACACTTTTTCATTGGCAGCATCATCCCAGTCCGGGTTAAAAAGCCGGTGAGCTGCATTAAAATGCTCTCTTCTGATGACTGCAACTTTTTTACTCATAATTAATGGTTCCAAAAGTTTAAGAAGTTCAAAATATTTCAAAAGTTGCCACCTATAACGGGTTGAACCCCTGAAACTCTTTAAACATTTTCGTTCCCGAAATACTCCACGTATATCCTCGGTGTCTCGTACAATTTGATACAATGCAACTGAACACCGGCTGGCAAATGTTTTACCAATTCTTTCCAGATACCGATAGCCAGATTTTCTGTACTGCACATTTTACCCTGCATAAAATCCACATCCATGTTCAGGTTCTTATGATCTACCTTTTCAATTACATGCTCCCTGATCAGCCCGCTTAATTGTTTTACATCAAAAACAAATCCTGTGTCAGGGTTAGGGTCTCCCTTTACCGTGACGTATAATTCATAATTATGCCCATGCCAGTTCTCATTGGCGCATTTGCCAAACTCCCGCTCATTTTCCTCAACACTCCAGCCAGGGTTGAAGAGTTTATGAGCTGCATTAAAATGTTCCAGTCTTGTCAGGTACACCATATCTCAAAATGTGGTCAAAGTTATATCAATTCAATTTGAAAAGCCTGCCAGGGGCAGCTTTGTGATTTACTACCAGATGATGAATGCCGGTCTTTACTACAGAATTGCGACATTTGCGCCGACAATCCTTCATCATGAACTGTTTACTGGTCGCCTCTACTGCAAAAGAAATAGCTCCTTTCCTGAAGAACTATCGCAATAGCGGCAATAAACAGGATATTGATATTTTGATCACGGGCATTGGACTAACAGCGGCTACTTACTCTTTGGTCAAACAGGTCAATATTAAAAGACCTGCGCTGGTCATCCAGGCCGGGATCGCCGGTAGCTTTAACAAAAACATTTCCCTTGGGTCTGTTGTTGTTGTAAAACAGGAGGCCATTGCGGACCTGGGCGTAGTAGAGAACAAACAACTGAAAACAATGTTCGACCTGGGACTGATAAAATCCAGCCAGCCTCCTTTTAACCGGGGCTGGTTAGTTAACCCGGATAAAAACCTGCTGCAAAAAACAAAACTAAAAGCAATGAAAGCGGTATCTGTTAATCATGTTACTACTTCAAAACAAATGCTGCAGTTTTACCGGGATAAATTTCAACCCGATATTGAATCTATGGAAGGGGCTGCTTTGCATTATGTATGCCTGATGGATAAGATCCCTTTCTTGCAGGTCAGGAGCATTTCGAATTATGTGGGAGAAAGGGATAAAAAGAAATGGAACATAAAAGAAGCGATCATCAACCTTAACAATGAGATCACCAGGCTGACAGCAAACCTGGAACCGTAAATTTTAAAACATTGAAACTTTCTCTCGCTTTTTCTCCCTGTCCTAATGACACCTTCATCTTTGATGCACTGGTAAACAGGAAGATCGATACTGAAGGCCTGGACATTGAAATAATGCTGGAAGATGTAGAAACATTAAACCAATGGGCCCTGCAGGGAAAATCAGATATTACCAAGCTTAGCTTCCCGGCTTTTTTTCAGTCACTGGATAAATATGTACTACTGAATGCAGGCAGCGCTTTGGGTAAAGGCGTCGGGCCCTTGCTTATTTCAAAGCATGAAATGAGAAATGAGGAATCAGAAATAAGGAATAAGAAAGTAGCATTACCCGGGGCAAACACAACAGCCAATTTACTTTTCAGTTTTGCTTACCCGGAAGCACTGAATAAAAAATTCATGATCTTTTCTGGTATTGAGGATGCAGTAATCAGAGCAGAAACAGAATTAGGCGTTATCATACATGAGAATCGCTTTACTTACCGGCAAAAAGGTTTGTATAAAGTAATAGATCTTGGTGTATACTGGGAAAAAAAAATGAAAATGCCGATCCCGCTTGGAGGCATTGCCGTAAAGAGATCAGTTGATAAGTTAACAAGTTTAAAAGTTGACCGGCTGATACGAAAGAGCCTTGAGTATGCCTTTGGCAACTATCCGCAGATTACCGATTATGTAAAACAACATTCACAAACAATGAGTGAGGAAGTGATGCGGCAGCATATTGACCTGTATGTAAATGACTATACGCTGGACATCGGCAATGATGGAAAGAAAGCTATTGAAACTTTATATTCCGTTTTTCTTTCTTCTAAGGGTAATAGCGATAAATCAAACGCTGATCTGTTTCTTTAATGCTTTCCCGTAAACGTCAAGACATCGCTTTCTCGCAAATTCATGCTCAACGATTGGAGCAGGATAACCAAACCCTTCAAATTCAGGCACCCACTTGCGGATATATTTTAAATCCGGGTCAAATTTTTTTGTTTGCAGGTAAGGGTTGAATACCCGGAAATAGGGCGCCGCATCACAACCGCTGCCTGCAGCCCATTGCCAGCCGCCATTATTGGCAGCGAGGTCAAAGTCCAATAATTTTTTTGCAAAATAAGCTTCACCCCATCGCCAGTCTGTTAGCAAATGTTTGGTAAGAAAAGAAGCAACGATCATGCGGACACGGTTGTGCATGTAACCCGTTGCATTTAACTCCCTCATCCCTGCATCAACGATGGGGTAACCTGTCATCCCGGTGCACCATGCATTAAATTCCTTTTCATTATTTCTCCACGGTATGTTATCATACTCCGGTTTGAAAGCATGGCTGACCACTTTGGGAAAATGCCAGAGTATCATGTGGTAAAAATCCCGCCAGGTCAGTTCATTGAGATAGGTTTCATTCAATGCTCCCGCTTCTCTTGCCAGTTCGCGGATGCTGATCGTTCCGAAACGAAGATGTACACTTAACCTTGAAGTACCATTCACTCCAGGAAAGTCCCTTTGAAGGTGGTATTGCTTAATGACCTCTTCCTTCCATTTGCCGGAAGGGAATGCTTCACCTACTTGCCGAAACTTCATGGTTCCCAAAGAAGGAATGTGCTTCGCCGGCTGTTTATAAAAATTAGAAGAATATTTTTTTACCGGGTATGAGTCAAGGTAAAACTTGTTCAGCGTTGCTTTCCACTTCCTGGAATAGGGTGTAAAAATAGTGTATGGCTTACCATCGTCTTTGATCACTTCCTCCTTCTCAAAAATGACATGGTCCTTGAAAGTATGAAAGGAAACGCCGCTTGTCTTTAACAGGTCGGCAATTTCTTTGTCTCTTTTTTGAGCATAAGGCTCATAGTCGTGATTGGTAAAAACTTTGCTGACCGGGTAATCATCCAGTAATTGTTTAAAGACCTCAACCGGGAAACCGAAACGTACATCAATCGATGCGCCCAGCTTTTCCAGTTCTTTTTGGATATGCTGTAAAGCAAGATGGATGAATTCAACTCTTCTGTCTTTTTTGTCTTCTAATTCATCCAGGATATTCCTGTCAAAAATAAAAACCGGCACGACCGGTTTGCCTTCTTTTAATGCATGGTATAACCCGGCATTATCGTCCAGCCGGAGGTCACGACGAAACCAAAAAATATTGACAGCACCAACTCCGGGAGATAAATCTTTAACCGATCGCATGAATTAAAAAGATTAACGAAGAACAGTGTTTCAGGACCAGAGTTCCTTTATGATCCCGTTGTAAATCTTAATGGTCTGGTCATTGACATATATTTTATCCCGGAAACGTTTTATCCACCGGATACCATACATGGCATTACTTAAAAAGACCTCATCAAATGTTTCAAGGTCATTTTTGGTTACAACACCTTCCCGCACCTCAAAGTTTGAAGATGACCGCATTTTTTCTATCAAATATCTTCTCATGACCCCGTTCACACAGGCTTCAGCCAGTGAGGGGGTAATGACCAGGTTCTTTTTTACCAGGAAAATATTTGCAATAGTAGAGTCTGCAATATGACTTTTGACATTATTTACCAGGCAATCATTCAGTTTATTCGCTTTGGCATACTGAGCCGCCATTACATAAGGCAGGTAATTAGCTGATTTCAGGTTGCAGAAAAGATCACAACTTTTTTGGGCATCAGGGTAAATATCAATATCCAACCCATTTTTATTGATCAGGTTGACAGCACTGTCGGCTGGCCAGCATTCAATAACGTATTGCAGGTTCTTCACTTCGTCATATAATCCGCCGTTTCCCCGGAAAACAGATAACCTTATTCTTGCCAGGCCGGCACAGTCATTTTTTTTGCACAAGGCTGAGATCTCTTTCCGGAGTTTTGCGGGAGTAAATAAAGAAGGAATATGGAATTTCAGAAGTTTCAATCCGCTGAACAATCTTTCGAAGTGGTATTTCTCCAGTATTATCTTCCCATTGATCAGTTTCATTGTTTCGAACAGTCCGTCGCCATAGCGGTAGCCGCGGTTATCCGCCATCAGGGAGGGCTGACCGGCAGGAAGCATTTTGCCATTGACACAAACCTGGTTCATGGAATGAAAATAAAATAAAAATGCCATCCCCCATGGAATGGCATTGTATTAATGTGGTTAGTAATGGTTACAGAACCTTTATAAGATAATTCACGATTGCTCAGGGCTTCCGACGGCAATGCGGCCGGTTAAATACCAATTATTCAACCCGGTTACACCGGCACATTATCCAAAACTCAATGCTGTTCTACCAACCCGGCTTTTACAGCATACATTACCAGGCCGGCCATTGATTTGGTGCCTGTCTTAGTTTTGAGTTTATCACGGATAGCTTCCACTGTACGTGGGCTGAGGTCAACGATATCAGCGATCTCTTTGGTACTTTTTTCCTCGCACATCAGTTTAAGTATGGTGATCTCCTTATCCGTCAACTGCACATCAGCCGGCATAGATGATTCTGCCGTACGCTTGGTACGCAATCCACTCAAAAGGGCTTTGTTGGTAAGGTCGTTGAAATAAAAATCCTGCTCATACACGCCTTTGATCGCTTCATAGATCATTTCTGAACCGGATTCTTTGGTCAGGTAAGAATTGGCGCCTATTTCCATCATGCGTGAGATCACAGAATGGTCATTATGCATGGACAGCATGATCACTTTTACATTCGGATAGAGTTTTTTGATCTCGGGCAATGTGGCCAGGCCATCCATGATCGGCATCTGGATATCCAGCAATACAACATCAGGCTGTATATGGCGCAACAGGTTCAGCAACTGCATGCCGTTTTCGGCTTCAGCTACCATTTGAATGTCTTTGCGGCTGGAAAGAGAGGTCTTAACTCCCGTACGGAACAAGGTGTGATCGTCGGCGATTGCTACTTTGATAACTGAGTTGGTTTCGTGATTTTTCATGGGGTTTGATATTGGTAATATTATGGTGGAATCAGTTTTAGTTTGGGTTAATTGCTTCTGCAAATTGAAAAATTCCTGCAACATATACCATAGTAGAAGTACTTAATTTCAAATTTGCGGAAAGTACCGGGTGGTTTGAACTGCTAAGTGTTTTCCTGATTAATAGCAGTTTTACTAAAGCATTATACTGTGTAATTACGAATGCGTCAGTAAATACCGAATAAAATAAATCGGGCAGTAATGCTCTTGTTAACACTGGGATGTGCATATATTTTTGTTTCAGAAAGTTGATTGTTAAGGAAGACTCGCTTATCCTACTCATCCAATGTCCAAACCGTCCAGAAAGTTATTTCCAATACCTGTGAAAAACCAAGCGACCCTCTCCACCCCCAATCAACTTTCTCTTTGTTCTTTTCCTAAGCTACCGTTTTTATTTCCGGAGATCATATGAAGAACTAAAACCAAACAGCCGGCCCGAAATTAACCGTTAAGCCTTGTTCCTGTGAAACACACCGATTAAAATCTTTTCTTTCATAACAGTAACGTAGCCCCTGCCCAATGGAGGGGTTTTTTTGTTCTGAGCATAGTCAAAAATGAGAGAAATCAAAGAAAGCAGTTTGCTGCATACAAAGACCTGGTGGGGTCGAAGGATGTAGCAAACTGCTTTTTTAATCCTATTACTAAATAAAGTGAGTTGCTATTTATCCGGCAACATGACTGATCCGGGCTTGCCGATAGATCATCGCTTGATACAAGTTATTCTAATGCGAAGAACATTTTTTAGGCAGCACTATTCACAAAATTCAGGTGGTCGGGTATTGCCAGTCTATTGTTTTGCCGCCACGATATAAGCTCTTGGTTCTCCCAGTGTAAATTTTTTTCTCCCTGGTATGCTGTATATCTCTTTCATATTAAAACCAGCTTTATTCAGCATCGCTTCCATCTCAGCTACGGAAAATATATAGTCAATCCCTTTTTTCTCCTCCTTGGTTCCATCAGGAGAAAGAGTTGTTGATATGAATTCTATCCTGGTTGGATGAAAAAGAAATTCGCTGGTTGTAAGAAATTTCAAATCACCTACATCACTCGAAGAACTTGCAGTAAAATTTTTAATTACGATCTCGGCCAACGACCAGCTATTGATCAGCAAATGCCCGCCGGGGTTTAATTGAGAGTGAATATTCCCCAGCAGGCGATGAGCATCTTCCGCATTGAAAAAATTCAGGCTATTGCCCATACAAATGGCAAGATCATAGCTATCGTCGCTGCTGAACAGGGTTATATCTTCCTTAACGGCTTTGATGGGAAGATTCTCTTTTTTGGCGACCTGCTTTATTTCATTGATATACTCATCCAGGTTGTCAACTGCGGTTACAGTAATATTTTTTCTGGCCAATGTAATAGCATGTCGCCCATACCCACACATAATGTCAAGAACCTTATTCCCTGGTTGTAATGCAAAGTATTGGAGCATGAAGTCAACCTCTTTCACAGTAAGCTCAGCCGGGATAATGGAACGCCATATATCTTTATACCGGCCATCAAAATAACTGTCGTTGATGTTGTTCATGAAGTGGCTTTAAAAACAAAATGAGCCAAATGATCTTTTGGAATCTTCGTAAGCCTCCCTTTTAGGGGAGGTTTGGTGGGGCCTTATTCCAGCAGCTTATTCCGCATCGCATACATCACCAACCCGGCGATGGTCTTGGCCCCCACTTTTTGTTTCATATTCTGCCGGATGGTCTCGATAGTTCGGGGACTAAGGAAAACCTCTTTGGATATTTCTTCCGTGGTCTTATCCTCGGCTATTAGTTTTAATATGCGTATCTCTTTCTCCGATAGCTTTACGGGGTTGGGATAGAACTGGCGTACCGTTTTTTTATGCTGCAGTTTCAGCAGCACAGCCTTATTTACCAGCTCATTAAAATAGAAATCATCGTTCATGCAGGTAAGGATGGCCTGGTAGATCTCTTCAGGATCGGTGGTTTTGGTCAAATAGGCATTGGCGCCCATTTCCATCATTTTGGTGATCATTTCCTGGTCGTCGTACATGGTCAGCACAATGATCTTCAATTCTTCGTATTCCTTACGTATCAGGCTGATAGCATTGATGCCATCCACTTCCGGCATACGGATGTCCATCAGGATCACATCAGGCAGTTTTAGCTTTAGCTTATGCATGAGGTCCTTACCATCCTCGGCTTCCCATAGTATTTTCAGGTATTCTTTATCCTTCAGGGCCATACGAATACCATCCCTGAATATCTTGTGATCATCGGCAATCGCCACTTTTATCTGCTGAGCAATCATGAATAGTTTGGTTTACGGTTAGTTTGACGGTCCCGTGATTATCCGGGCCAAATGTAGTTTTTTTTGCTGTTTATTCTTACCTGTCAGGTTCAATTTCAAATAATTAATCAATATCAATTTAATAGAGCAATCAGGATGCCTGAGTGTATTTTACGATGCTATTTTGAAAATATACTTTTATTACCGTAAAAACCATGAAACAAAAACCAAGCACAACTGCTCTTGTCAACACCCAATTGTGAATATACTTTTGGCTCAAGTTGATTGACGAGGATTAGCCCCTCAACATCCAATGTCCTTACCCGTGAAAACGGGAAAACCGTCCAAAACCTGATTTCCAATTCCTTTGAAGGCCGTAGCAAAATCCAGTGTCAATCAACTTCTTTTTTTTAGTTCTCCTGGTAATAAGTGTTTTCAGGACAATACTGTTACTGGTCACTGCCTCTCCGCATTTTTCCACAGCTGTTAACAACCCCCAATACACCGGAGTTTTACCCGGTAAGTTTCCCATTTTTATACTCGTAAAAATACGAATTTTACTTAGAAAAAATACTCTTTTTTTGAAAGTATGTTCCCGTGTAAAATTACCTGAAACCCTTTACTGTACTGCATTTCATGAAGATACAGGCTTTACCCCCCTGTTAGTGCCAGTGGAAATCGGGCACAATATGACCAATTTTTATCCCACAAATCGATTTGATCAAGGTTCAAAAACGTTACTGTTATGAAAAGAATTAATGTACTGGTAAAAAGAAAAGTTGACTTAGATGACATGGGAGCTTTTGTTTGGGAAGATTAATTAGTTTTCTTTTTTACTGTTTTAATTACTGGAAAGCTTTTCTATATTTGGAGTAAATTCCAATAATATAGAAAAGCTTTTTTTAAATACAATATTCGATCTAGAAATAATACTTAATTACTCTTATCTTCTACCCCTTATATTCTTGCTGGTTTTTATCAGGAAAATAAGGATTACTGCGTTTGTTAGTACCCTTATCATCTACTTCTCTGTTTTTTTCCTCCTGAATTTTTATTTTGATGAAATCAAACTTGAACTAGGCAAAAAACTATATTACTTCCTATATACTTTTTTTGAATACTCAACTTTTGCCTATATACTCTGGAAATTTATTGACAATAAAAAATTCAGGACACTGATTGTTGTTTGCTCTATTGCTTTTACCTCATTCCTGATTTTCTTTTTCTCAACTATACGGCTGATAAGAACAGTTGACTCAGTACCTATCGGGGTTGAAACTATTCTTATTTTCCTGTATATATTTTACTTCTTCTATCAGTATTTCAAGAACACTACTATTTCTATTCTCAACGATCATAGTTTTTGGCTGGTCACAGGAATACTAGCTTATCTCGGAAGTACTTTTTTCTTTAATATCCTTGCAGATAATATCAACCGGGTAGAGTTTGAAAGATACTGGTATTTAACATACCTGGGAGACATCATAAAGAATATCCTGTCTGCTGTTGCTGTAATATTGTATGCTAAAAACCCTGATGTAAGAAAAGATCAAAAACCATCTTCAGTACCGTACCTGGATATGATATAAATCTGCAACCACTAAAAACTATGTTTTTACTGCAAACCACCAATTCCGGAGTATCCTTAGTGCTGTTTATCGGCACAATAGGGATGCTTATCCTTACCATCGGGCTGGTGCTGTTCATCATTTTTCACCAGCGCAGGGTATCCCGCTACCAGCAAACCCTGCAAAGAATGGAACAGGAGCAACAAAAGATATTACTGACTGCTTCGATCAAACTGCAGGAGGAAGAACGCCAGCGGCTGGCGGCCGACCTGCATGATGATGCCGGGCCTTTGCTGGCTACCGCCCGCCTTTACCTGAATGAGAACCTGGTGAACCAGGATAAAGCTACCCAACTGCAATCTATTTTCCAGGCAAGACAGATCATTGATGACACCATTCAGTTGGTGCGTAATATCAGCCACAGCCTGATGCCGCCAACGCTGAAGAATTTTGGCCTTGAGTCGGCTATTAATGACTTGTTCCAAAAGATCAGCGGTTCCGGCAGCATGAATGCCAGCAGCCGTTTCCACGAATATAAGGACAGGCTAAAACCGGAAAAAGAGCTGGTAGTGTTCCGGATAGTGCAGGAACTGGTCAATAATATCCTAAAACACAGTAGCTCGAGTTTCATCCACCTGACCCAGAATGTGCATGGTGATAAGTTTTACCTCCGTATCCATCACGACGGGCGGGGTATCGTGCAGGCGGATTTTGATAAGTTGAATAAAAGCAATGTAGGTCTGGGGCTGAAAAATATCAGCAGCCGCCTGCGGGTAGTACAGGGTAATATCATTTTTGAAAAGGATATTTCACAGACTTATTATAAAGTGACCATTGAATTGCCAAAAGATGAACCTTACCAGTAACAGGGTGAAGGTAATTTGCTATTTTTGCGTCCTATCTGATAACTATGGGAATAATTAAAGTAGCTATTGCTGATGATCACAAGATTTTCCGTAAAGGAGTAATCCTTTCTTTACGTCCCTTTACCAATCTCAAGTTTGTCCAGGAAGCAGAGAATGGTGATGAACTGATCAATGGACTAGGCCAGTCAGAACCGGATGTGATCCTGATGGATCTGCGTATGCCCGGCAAAGACGGTATTGAGGCCACCAAAATAGTCAGCAAGCAATTCCCAACTATCAAAGTACTGGTCTTAAGCATGTACGAAGATGAACGTTTCGTCTATCACCTGATGGAAAACGGGGCTAATGGCTACCTGTTGAAAAATGCAGAGCCGCAGGAAATAAGAAGGGCCATTATGGAGGTATATGAAAAAGGATATTACCTGAACAATTTTGTCAACCGCATATTGCTGAAAAAATCACATTCCCGCCAGAAGGTAGTTCCTTCTCTTAATAACGAGATCACATTAAGCGACAAAGAAAGAGACGTCCTCCGTTTTATCTGTATGGAATTTACAGCGCAGGAAATAGCCCAAAAAATGGAGATCAGCCCCCGGACAGTTGAAGCCATAAAAGACCGGCTGATGGAACGCTTTGGGAGTAAGAACACAGCGGGACTTGTTTTCTTCGCCGTAAAGAATAATCTTATTGAATAAGGAGGAGCTATTAGCCTTAATCAAAGACGGGTAGTCTAAAACTTCATTTCCGGAATATCCCCTTCTACAGTTAATTTACCTGCTGTCTTAGATTTTATTTCTTCCACGCTTACTCCAGGCGCTCTTTGCAGTAATTTAAACCCAGTAGGTGTGACATCGAGTACTGCCAGGTCTGAGACGATCTTTTTCACGCATTTTACCCCGGTCAGCGGGAGTATACATCCGGGCAAAAGTTTTGATTCGCCTTTTGGATTGGTATGCATCATGGCCACAATGATGTTTTTTGCACTGGCGACAAGGTCCATTGCCCCTCCCATTCCTTTTACCATTTTGCCCGGGATCTTCCAGTTAGCGATGTCCCCTTTTTCACTCACTTCCATGGCGCCTAATACAGTGAGGTCAACTTTACCAGCCCTTATCATACCAAAACTCATAGCAGAATCGAAAAAAGCGGAACCCGGGACTGTCGTAATGGTTTGCTTGCCGGCATTGATCAGGTCCGGGTCTTCTTCTCCTTCAAACGGAAAAGGTCCCATACCCAGCAAACCATTTTCACTTTGCAATACCACATTGATACCTTTTGGGATATAGTTGGCAACCAATGTAGGAATTCCAATTCCGAGGTTCACATAATAACCATCTTTCAATTCCTTTGCTATTCTTTGAGCTATTTGTTCTTTTGATAATGCCATGATCAGCTTCTTTTTCGTGTGGTTCTTTGTTCGATTCTCTTCTGATAGTTTTTGCCCTGGAAGATCCGGTGGGTATAAATACCGGGTGTATGAATAAGATTTGGATCTAATTCACCGGCCGGAACCAGTTCTTCCACTTCTGCTATTGTTATTCGTCCTGCCATTGCCATCAGGGGATTAAAATTCCTTGCCGTTTCTTTATAAATAAGATTGCCATCTGTATCCCCTTTCCATGCTTTTACAATGGCAAAATCAGCGTCAAAAGCATACTCAAGCAGGTAATCTTTTCCATTAAAATTCCTGGTTTCCTTCCCGGTTGCCACCTCGGTACCCACCCCGGCAGGAGTATAAATGGCAGGCATACCATAACCCGCAGCCATACACCGGGTAGCCAGCGTTCCCTGTGGTATAAGTTCTACCTCTAATTCTCCGCTCAAAAGCTGTCTTTCAAATTCTGCATTTTCCCCTACATAAGATGAAATCATCTTTTTAACCTGCTTATTCTGCAACATCAACCCGATACCAAAATCATCTACGCCTGCATTATTAGATATACATGTAAGTCCTTTCACTCCTTTTTTCACAAGTGATGCAATGCAATTTTCAGGAATGCCACACAAGCCAAATCCCCCGAGCATTATAACAGCTCCATCCCCGATATCACGGATGGCCTCATCAGCATCAGTAACTGTTTTGTTCATAGAAAAAATTATACGATAAAATTAGGGAAGTTGTTCTTATCAAAAAGTAGGCGGGCTATTATTATTGAACAGCTATTTTCTTCGGCAATCTTTTTCGGAGGGTATCCCGCTTTATTGTATCCGCCTTTTTTAGCGTATCAGTTTCCGGTTTGTATATTTCTTCGGGAATTATCTGCTTTTTGCTCAATGAATCAAGAATCACTTTCATTAATTCAGGATGCTGCCGGTAGTACGAATAGCTTTTCTCAAACTCTTCTTTCGTGATATGATGAAACTGCAATACCTGGCCATACTTTTTTGAGCTTTCAGCCAGCCTGTCTACCGAATCCTTCATCAGGACATACCCGTTCAGGAACTCTCCGGCGCTGATCATATCCCACAACACTTCCTGCATTTTGGGCTGTGGCAGGATCCCTTTCGGAATTTTTTTCCTGTCCGAACAGGCTATTGCAAGAAGGAAAACAAAAATTACGGTGAATAACTTCCTCATTTCAATTCTTTGTAAGCGGCGGCATTGGTAATATCCAACTTTGATAAAATATCCTTCGCCCGGGCTTTTACATCTGCATTTGCTTTACTGAATACCTTAACCAATTCAGCGCTTTTTCCCTGGAAAAAGAATTGCAGGATCATGGAGTTCGGGTTCTCTGAATTAAGGGTGTTTAAAAAATTAAGACAATTCAGGATACCATTTCTTGCCTCATCTTCATTTTCATAAAAAAGATCCATACCGGATCGGTAATAGGAATACATCGCATCATGTACTAATGCAAACCGGTTATTATTGAGGTTCTCCGCCAGCCAGTACCGGTTACGAAGGCTCTCAAAAGATTTCCATCCAGAGAGATTACTGCCTTCCGGTGCATTATTTACAATATTCCATGCTTTCTGAAAATAACTGTCCCCGCCCCGCAGGGAGTAAGAATCATAATCAAAGCCCAGTATAATATTTACATAATAAGCCAGTATAGCCATAAGATTGGCCGCCAGGGGATCATTGCCCTGCACCCTGTTCTCATTGAATTCGATGGCCTGGAACTCCTGGTACCTGAAAACAACATCATCATCGAGGTAGTTGATCAAGGGAGAATCATAAGTACTGCTGAACACGGGTCTTGCCGCCTGTACGGTAAGCTTCCCCCGGAATACATTATTGCCCAGGTCCTGCTCAATATTCAATAAAAAGTTGCACTGGATCTTTTCATTTGGCTGAAATACATCATTCGTCCACTTACGATTATTGATGAAATTGGTCAAGGCTGTCTGTAAGGTCTGAAACACATTTTTATTAATCTGTGTGCTGATCTTGCTGGTCAATACAGTCAGCCTTGCCTGTATCTCCTGTCCCTGCGCAGAGACCATAACAAGAGTAAATAAAAGACCGAATAAAATTCTTTTAAGCATAATATATGCGAATTAGGGTGTCAACAATATCCTTTGCCACTTCATCCTTTGTTTTTGTATCAAATTCCAGCTCCTCTCCTCCTTTCCTGAATATAGTGACCTTATTAGTATCTTGTCCAAAACCGGCGCCTTTATCATTGAGTGAGTTTAAAACGATCATATCGGCGTTCTTCCTGGTCAGCTTTTCCAACGCATTCTCCTTTTCATTCGCTGTCTCCAACGCAAACCCTATTAATACCTGCCCCGGCTTTTTCTTTTCCCCGAGACTTTTTAGAATATCCCTCGTTTTTGTCAGTTCCAGGCTCAAATGATCTTCTTTCTTTTTTATCTTCTGATCAGCCCTTGTTACCGGCGTGTAATCCGCTACCGCTGCCGCCATTACGGCGATATCGGCATGCTCAAACGCTTTGTCGCTGGCTATTAACATGTCCTCTGCAGAAACTACCCGTACAAGATGAATACCATTAAGGAAAGGATCAATGCCGGATGGCCCCATGATCAGGGTAACCTCTGCGCCCCGTCGATACAACTCTTTTGCAATAGCGACACCCATTTTGCCCGAAGAATGATTGCCAATAAAACGAACCGGGTCTATGGCTTCGTATGTAGGACCAGCAGTAACGATGGCTTTTTTATTTGCCAACTGGCGGGTCAAAAAAAAATTACGGGTAATGAACTCCATTATCTCTTCCGGCTCCGCCATCCGGCCATCGCCATAAAGCCCACTGGCCAATTCACCTTTTCCTACCGGCAGTATCTTATTTCCAAATGACTCCAGTCTTTTAAGATTTTCCTTTGTTGCCGGGTGGCGCCACATATCTTCATCCATCGCAGGAGCCGCAACTACGGGACAGGTGGCAGACAAATACACTGCTAATAAAAGATTATCGCATTGGCCAGTGGCCATTTTGGCCAGTGTATTACAGCTTAACGGGGCTATCACCATCACATCTGCCCAACGTCCCAGTTCTACATGATTGGACCAGCTTTGTTCATCAAAAAGGTCAGTTAAAACGGGATGATGACTTAATGTGGAAAGGGTAAGGGAAGAAACAAAATCCTTGGAAGAAGGCGTCATGATCACTTTTACTTCCGCACCTGCTTTTACGAGCAGGCGAACAAGAAAAACAGACTTATAGGCAGCAATACTGCCAGTAATACCCAATAATATCTTTTTTCCTTTCAGCATTGATACCAAATGTACCACTTACTTATATAATGTAAAAGCGATCCGGTTTTTGACAGGATCGCTTAAAAATATTGGAACTGAATTCTCAGCTAAACAGTTCATCTTCTCCTTTGCGGAAATAGACCTTATCTTCCATGAACTCCTGTGTCGCCAGCAAAGCCGGGTTTGGCATCCTTTCGTAAGCACGGGATATTTCTATCTGCTCTTTATTCTCATGGATCTCTTCCAGGCTATCTGTATGGCTGGCAAATTCATCCAGTTTATTGTGTAATTCTTCCTTCAGGGAAATATTGATCTGGTTAGCCCTTTTGCCGATAATGGCAATGGACTCATAAATATTGCCTGTTTTATTCTTGATATCGTCCAGGCTTTTTGTTTCTACGTTATTGGTAATACCCGCACTAAGCTGGCGTCTTAATTTGCTCATATACTCAGATTTTTTATTTGTGTTTGTGATAGATTCAAAAAATTCTCTGCATCCTTTCGCAATTTGCTTTCCGGAAAACGGTCTACAAAATCATGACATTCGTCAATCACCTGTTCGAAACGTTCTGTTTTCCTTTCCTCCACGCTCAATTCAGCATAGCGAAAATATGATCTGATGACCATCAGCTTGTACTCATCTGCCTTCATTGATTCAGGGTATGAATTTAGCAAGGTAGCAAAGGCCACCCCTGCTGCCCGGAACTGTCCCATATCATAATAAAGCTTAGCACTTTTATAATCCTTTATTTCCAGTTTGGCCCTGCAGGCATCAATGATCTCCATTGCCTCCTTATTCTTAGCTGAACCGGGGTGTGTATTGATAAAAGTCTGCATCATCCCCATCGCCTTAATTGTATTGGTCTGATCCAGCTCCGGTTTTGGCGATTGCTTATAGTACGAATAGGACCTCATGTAATCCACCTCTTCTGATTTCGGGCTGTTCGGAAATATCTCCAAAAAACTTTTAAAGAGATTCTCCGCATTCATATAATCAGCCTGGTAATAAGCACAATAAGCATACTTATAATAAATGTCCTGGAACTCAGCCCTTGTTTTATAGTAAGGCATCACATCCTCATATAGCAACTGCGCCTTGTTGTATTTCTTTTTTACAAAATACTGCTCAGCTACCCGCAGCTTATATTCAGGATCAGGGCTTTTCTGGATCTTGGTTATACTCTTACTGCAACCGGCAAAGAAAACGGCTATTATCAGAAATGGGATAAAACGCATAAAGGAGTGCAAAGTTAATGGATAGGGGCAAATCTTGCTCAAAAAAGATAAGCCCCCAAAACAGGGAAGTTAAGCTTTTGGTAAACCATTCGTCCTTAAACCATTAAGCCTGAATTGATGAAAAACAAAGACCCTCCCCGGATGGGGAGGGTCTTAATCTATCAGCAAAAGTAATCACCTACTTAATTATTTCTTGCGAAGGTTGGGGTGTGGAGGAGCCACAGTGTTTGGTCCTTCTTCACCTTCACCGGCACCGCGGAGATCAACCGTATTGCAATCACCACCTTCTTCACCATACTTGAAGATAAAGCGGTCAGCGTTTATACCTTCTTTTTCTACCAGGTGAGTGATCACCTTGTTCACATGATCCCAGCTTAATTGCTGTTGTTTCTTATCTGAAGCGCAGTAGCCTATAACAACTAATTTACACTCAGGGCTGTTACGCAATGCTGAAGCTACTGTTGCCAATACTGCTTTTGCATCATCAGTAAGCGCATTAGAGCTTGATTTGAAAGAAACACTTGGTAATGCACCTAATTTAGAAGCGCAATCCGGGGGTGGCGGAGGTTCAGGGAAACAGCTTTTATCCGGACATGGGCATTTACCAACACCATCCGCATCAACGGGCTGGCAATAAGTTGGAGTTACCAGTTCTTTATCCTTAGAATCAGGAACACCATCACCATCTGTATCACGGCTTACGCCATGAGTGTCAACAGGAACTCCGGCAGGTGTTTGTTCAAGATCAAACTGGTCGGTTACACCATCACCATCCGCATCAGGCAGAACCGGTTTTGGAATATTCATCAGCTTGGGGTTGCGGAGTTCTGCATAAGCATATTCCAGCGGGTTCAGCCACCAAAGCGGCTCAACAGCTTTTGAACCCAGGTTGAGGTTTAAGCCTATTGTCAGGTAGTTATAGGTATCAACATCAGAGGTCAATGCAGCATCACCATAAGGTTGTTCCTGCCATTGCTGACCATCCAGAAGATCATCTTTGAGAAGAACAACACGGTCTTCTATTGCCAGGTTGATCTTATTGCTCAATTTAAAAGCCAAACCGGCACCTACTGTACCTGAAGGCTTAAAGGTTCCACCAAACAGTTTTGGCCGGCGGTCGCCGTGATTTTGAGCATCTGACTCATAAGAATCATCCAGCATATCTCTTATAGCCTTTTTTGTATCCTTTCTGTCTTCAAAGGCTCCCTGCGGAATTGAAGAAAACGGATAAGGCTGATCATTTTCATCCAGTGCATTCACTTTAGTTTCGTACACAGATCCGCCAAGACCAACTATACCATAGATGCTAAGTTTTGTTTTAGCCGTATGAAACCGAATATTGTTCAGGTTAATAATCCCCTGGATAGAAAGATCCTGAACTTTTGTTTTGTAATTATAGAAGACGAAATCGGGAGAATTGGGTGTATACCCGGCAGCTACCCACGGAGTATTCTTTCCATAGTTTTCTGACCATCTATAATGCAATCCTGTACCCGTACCATTCATGTACTCCAATCGAAGGGAGAAAACATACCCCAAAGCTTTTCTAACCTGTATACCAAAGGCGCCCGTGGGGAAAACAGCCGGGATATCACTGCTCACGGTCATTGTTCCGAGCTTAATACCAATTTCCCATTGATTGCGTGGTTTTGCAGGAAAATTGCTTGTACCGTTTATGAACTCAGTATGCTGAGGCATTCTTTTAGCGGGAATCACAGATGAATCCTCATAAGAACGTTTTTGCTGATTCTGAGAAAACACGGAGGAGAATAACAGGCAGAAAAAACCTGTTAACAGTAGTGTGTACTTTTTGCTTGCCATAACTAAGGATTAAGATTTTACAGTTAAAACAGTGTCCAAATATTCGCAAAAATATAACTTACTCCTTAATTACCAAATTTTTGTGAAAATTATTTGG
>DATDIX010000033.1:0-18642 GCA_036520835.1 Chitinophagaceae bacterium
GACGGCACTGTGCTGCGCAGGTGATCGAACATATCCACGATCTGTCTTTGCAGGAAATCGTGTATCTGTATCTCATCTTCTGATAATAAAATATCCGATGCGGAAGAAATGTATTTGTCTATTTTAAATTCTATTTCCTGAAGCAGAGGGAAAAATATTTCTCCCTGTGCTTTTTTGATAATGTTTTTTGTCAGTTGCAATTGTTCGATGATATCGAGCTGAATGGATTGTGCCCTCTCTGTAGAAGAGTTGCGGATATCAATAGCTCCGTACAACGGGTACACCTCCTCAAAAATGATACGTTCCATTTTTGCTTCTTCATCTCCCTGCCTGTTCAATATAAAATTGAAAGCAGCTTCAGTGAACTTCCATTCCACGGCCGGTTGTACAGCCGTAAACTTTTCCTTGATCACTTTATCTATCTGGTTATTCAGGCTTTCGGCGCTTTTTTCCAGGGCCAGTGTGAATAAAGGAATGGCAGGCTCGATCTTTTTGATGAATGAAGCTTTCAGCACGCCGGGTTCATTAGCGATGATTTCCAATACCCCGATCAACTCGCCATTATGCTTCAGCGGGCTGATAATAAGACTGCGTCCACCTTCGTCATAATAGTATTTCAGCTCTTTTATTTCATTTAATGTTTGTTCATCAAGAGCTTCAAATGCGATCGGGCGGCTGGTTTCTTCAAAAATTGCTTTACAGCAATCGCTCAGATCCTCTTTATCTGAAGAAGCATTCAGGTGCTTAAAGAGCAGGCTGTTGCTGTTGTATAGTTCAGAGTAAACATAATGCCCGTTCACTTTAAAGAAAGGGGTAATGCCTATCCGGATATCTTTTATGCCGATCAGGCTGCGCATATACTCCTGCAATTCTTTATATACCGAGGCATCAGAAAAGGCATTGATGTTGAGCATGCTGTTCTTCATCAGGGAAATTGTTTCCTGTTCTGTTACATCATTGACCCTTATCACAGCAATACCCTCAAAGACAAATTGCTTCAGCGGAAGAACCCGTTGTAGTTCAGCAAGAGGCATTATGCTGTTTGTATTGTGGCAAATTACATTATCGGGTATAATTGGCATTTCACCTGCAGGGTTCACATCTACGAACCGGGCATCAACCTGCAATTCGAGGTATTTGATCAGGCCTGTTGCCGGATCGGGATAAGGATAAACAGAACGGGACCATTCAGGTGCCGGGTAACCACAATACTTTTTCAGGATCATGGTGTACGCATACATCATTTTTTCTTCATTCAGGTTATGGCCTATTTCATCATTCGGAATATTTACTTCATTGATGCCGGGTTTCATAAATAGCGTCTGGAACAAGCGGGAGCTATAAATGATCTGGTACTTAAATGGTAAAGAAACAGCATACAGGTTTTCGTTTTGAGAATTGGTAGGCGGAAAAAGGGTGGTAAGCAGCATTTCTATCAATTCTGTATGCGGCTTAAACACTTCCAGGTCAGCAGTCGGCTCCATCAATTCAGGATGGGCTTCTGCTTTGGCAATTAATTCACCGTATAACTTTTGAGAGCCGGGCTTGCCTTCGGCAATGGCTTTTTTCAATGCTTCTACCAACGGTTTCAGCGATAAACGACTATTGAAAAGCGACTCATCAAAACGTAAAGTTCCCGCGTTCATACTCACTTTTTTTAAATTAATTGATCAGTTTCACAGGGAATGATCAATATACGCAAAACCGGGATTACGGGTTTTGCTGCTTTAGAACACAAAACTAATATTATCTACCGGGGGAAACCTACCCTAAATCGGTCAGTTGTCAAAAACGATGGGTGAATTGCCGATTTTAAGCAATGCGGAATAACCCCCGGCTAGATAACAAACGAGCAAGCTTTAAAGTTGAAGTGGCAGGATGCTATCTCCGGGCTGACCGGATAGCCACACCGATCTTTAACTGAACAGAAAAAAATGAATCATTATCCTTTGGATCCCCCCTTTGGCCATCTTTGTAAAAAGCGCCTGACCGGTTGGAAAGTCTTTCGGCAACGGAGGCCTGGGTTGGCGATAAGTAGTTGTAAAAAAGGGCGGGATCAATATAAGTTTCTTCACTTACATCATCGAGGTAATCGGTCATCAGGAAACGGTGTACCACTTCCAGCCGGGCATTAAGAAAAGAGTTTATTTCATACCTGACGCCGATGCCTACTGGGAAATTGACCTGGGTTAGTTTATAGGATTTCCGGTCAGGGTATTCAGCAAAACCCTGCCCTTCTGTACGCAGGGGTTGCAGGGCATGCCACCGTCCGTCAAGTTGGGCTTCCGGGTTAAAAGTAAAAAGACCAATACCTGCTACCAGATAAGGTGACCAGTAAGGAGCTTCGTTTTCACCAAATGTTTTAAAGAAAAGAGGGTGCACTTCCGCCGACAGCTGAATATCCGTTATACTGCTTTTAAAACTCAGGCTGCGTTCATAGCGGCCATAAGTGGAAGACGCTACGTCTTTCAGAATGCTGTCATAGGCCTGGACATTACCAAATGTTCCTTCCAGTCTTACCCCGATTGCCTCTTTGTACATGACAAGGGCATAAATACCAAAACTGAATTTTGAAGTATTGAGGTTAAGATCCTTGATAAATCCTTTCCCGATCCCTTTTTTGCCTCCCAGGTCTGTCAGGGCATTCATAATACCGACAGATCCCCCGACCTCCAGGGCTACTTCGGTACCATAATACCGGTCATTGTGGTAATAGTATTGTGCATGGGAAGAAAAAGCCAGTACTATAAACTTGGACAGCAGTAAAAGCGCCATTGATCTTCTCATCCGTATTAATATTTGATAGCTAATAAAGAATAGGACCGGATTGGCTGGCAAGAGGTTTGGAAGGGGGGACGGAAAGGATTCTTAAATTTAGGAGAACAAACCCGGTTGGCAAAGAATAAGGAATTGTTTTTTGATGAAAAAGACCACCGGACTTTTTATCCTGTAATTATATATAAAATCAAACCAAACATCATGTCTTGTTCTCAAACGGGGATGGCTGGTGCACGGTTTTTGCTGTGAGCATCTCCGTTTTGGATAAGTAAAACTCCTATTCAAAATTAATAGACCCGGACAAACTGCCTATCCCCTTTTTGTGGTAATTATTAGTTGTACACCCATTGGTTACTGCATTTTCCTGCTTCTTATGTAGTAGTTGCAAATTGTATTTAACCCACAGGTATGACATTTTGGATTTCTTGCTACGCAAGTATACCGGCCATGCAATATCAGCCAATGATGGGCTTTGTGAATGAGGGCTACTGGTATATTCTTCACCAGTTCCCTTTCAACAGCTAATGGAGTGGAAGCCGTTTGAGGCACCAGCCCGATACGTTTGCTCACCCTGAAAACATGTGTGTCAACTGCCATGTTCGGTTGTTGATCTATCACGGAAGTGATCACGTTGGCCGTCTTTCGTCCTACACCCGGAAGCTGCATCAATTCATCAACGGTCATCGGCACGCGGCCATTGAATTTTTCCATGACCATTCGGGCCATTCCTTTCAGGTGTTTGGTTTTATTGCTGGGGTAGCTGATACTTTTAATTAAAGGAAACAGTTCGTCGAAACTGGTTTGACTCAGCGATGTTAAGTCCGGGTACTTTTCAAAAATGGCCGGAGTGGTCATGTTCACCCGTTTATCCGTGCATTGAGCAGACAGGATAACCGCTACCAGCAATTGATAAGGACTGTCATAGAGTAATTCAGTTTCTGCTTCAGGAGCATGTTGCTGAAAATAATCAATGACGAACCGGTAACGTTCTTTTCGGGTCATGTCGTTTAAATGTCTGCGAATTTAAGACGACTGATCCTTGAAAAATAAAAAAGCATCCCGCTGCAAGCGGGATGCTCAATACATTTAGAATAAGAGGATTTTAAACCTGCTCGGCAGATTTTTCTTTCGCATAGTTAAGTACGTTCAGTACTACTTCTGTGCGGGGTGCCTGTGTCAGTTTATCCAGTCTTTGCATCGAAGTTTTCAAAACGGCTAATTTTTCACGAAGCGTCCAGTCTTGGGCCAGCGCTTGTTCAATTTCAGCAGTTTTTTGCAAAGAGGTTTCTTTATACAGGTACTGTAAAAGGTCCTCAGGAGTAAAATTTGTCATTGGCAAACCATTAATGTCCAGTAAATTAGGTGTCCAGATAAAGAAAGAATGTCGGATATAAAACGGGTCAGCCGCCTGCTTATTGTGCCAAATGGGCTATTTCTTTGGTTCTTCGTAGTTTTCCGGGATCACATAAAGGTCTTCATTGTCCCGTTTCATCAGGAACTTTTCCCGGGCATATTTTTCAATGGTACCGGCATTGTGGATGAGTTCATCCCGGATCTTCTCCAATTCAGCTACTTCCTGTGTATAATAGACTTTGCTTTGTTGCAATTCTTTTAACTGGTTGCTCCGCGATACCTGGGTAAAAATATCATTCTTATCAAAAAAAAGGAGGATGGCTGCAAAAACAGCCACAGCAATAAAATATTTGTTCTTTAACCAGGAAGGAATGTGTGTCAGTAATTTCATATTGGAGGTCTGAGGTCCGAAGACAAGGGACTGAAATCAATGGTTCAGTCCCCTGACCTCAAACTTCGGCAATTTACTTGCCAAATTTAATTTTTCCTTTCGGATAAACAGCAGATTCGCCCAATAACTCTTCAATTCTTATCAATTGATTGTATTTGGCCATCCGGTCAGTCCGGGAAGCGGAGCCGGTTTTTATCTGCCCGCAGTTTAACGCAACTGCCAGGTCAGCGATAGTGGTATCTTCTGTTTCACCGCTACGATGACTCATGATGGTATTATACCCGTTATGCTGTGCCAGGGTAACAGCATTGATCGTCTCCGTTAAGGTCCCGATCTGGTTTACTTTTACCAATAATGCATTTCCGATTCCTTTGCTTATACCCAGGCTTAAACGGTTAACATTGGTTACAAAGAGATCATCACCTACCAGCTGGCATTTGCTTCCGATTGTTTTGGTCAGGTTTTTCCAGCCATCCCAGTCGTCTTCGGCCATCCCGTCTTCGACAGAAGCAATGGGATATTGCTTTACCCAATTGTCCCAGAATTTTACCAACTGGTCGCTGCTTATTTCCTTACCACTGCTTTTATGAAAAATATATTTCTGCTTCTTTGCATCCCAAAGCTCACTATTGGCCGCGTCCATGGCGATCATTACCTGCGATCCTGCTTTATAACCGGCCGCCTCAATGGCTGTCAATACTGTTTCAATAGCTTCTTCGTTGCTTTGAATATTGGGAGCAAAACCTCCTTCATCCCCGACATTCGTGCTGTATCCTTTTTTCTTTAAAACATTCTTTAAAGCATGAAATATTTCAACACCCCATCTTAAGCCTTCACTGAAAGTCGGAGCGCCAACCGGCATTACCATGAATTCCTGGAAATCGATCTTATTATCGGCATGAGCGCCTCCATTCAGGATATTCATCATGGGAATTGGTAAGGTCTTCGCATTGGTGCCGCCCACATATCGATACAGCGGCAATGAAGCTTCTTCAGCAGCCGCTTTGGCCACAGCCATACTCACAGCCAGGATGGCATTAGCGCCCAATTTTTCCTTATTGTGTGTTCCGTCCAGTTGTATCATCAGTTGGTCAATTCCTGTCTGGTCGGCGACATCATAACCAAGTAAAGCAGGAGCTATGGTATCGTTTACATTCTTTACTGCTTTTAATACTCCTTTACCGAGATATTTTTTCTTATCTCCATCTCTCAATTCAACCGCTTCATGTGCCCCGGTGCTGGCGCCGCTCGGAACAGCTGCCCGACCCAAAGCTCCTTCATCGGTTATCACATCTACTTCTACGGTAGGATTACCGCGGCTGTCTAATATTTGCCTGGCGAAAATTTCGGAAATGTAACTCATGTTGGTTTATAGTTTATTGTTTGTAGTTTATGGTGGTGCTCAATTTTCTGTCTTTTGGGTCAGTGTCCTGAATACTTCTTCGAGGTTTATTGTTTCGCTTTGCAAAGAAATTACATTCAGGTTATTCTGTAAAGTCAATTCAAGTATCCTTTTCTTTAATTTTTCAGGCTCTGCAGTTTCAAATCTCCAGCCGGTTTTACTGACTCTTTTTACGCCATCACCAAACACGCTAAACATAACTTCCGGGTCAACATCCTCTTTTACTTCTAACAGAACCCTTGTTTGGGAGTTCATACTTTTCCGCAGGTTACCCAGGTTATCATCTGCTACCAGTTCTCCTTTATTAATAATGATCACCCGGTCGCAGATAGCTTCTACTTCCTGCAGTATATGCGAAGAGAACAGAACAGTTTTATTTTTTCCCTGTTGCCTGATAACGTCTCTTATCTCAATTATCTGGTTAGGGTCAAGACCGGAAGTAGGTTCATCGAGTATCAATACTTCAGGATCATGTATCAGGGCGGCGGCCAAACCTACCCTTTGTTTATAGCCCTTTGACAGTTGCCCGATCTTCTTCTTTGATTCTATTTTTAACCCGACTGTTTCAATTACTTTGTCAATTGCCTGTTGCTTATTTTTTATTTTGTGCACTTCTGCTACAAATCCCAGGTATTCCCTTACATACATATCATAATACAATGCATTCAGTTCGGGCAGGTAGCCGATCCTCTTCTTTGTCTCCAACGGATCCTCCGCTACATTAATTCCGCATACATAAGCCTCGCCGCCTGTTTGCTGTAAATACCCGGTGATGATCTTCATGGTGGTTGATTTGCCGGCACCGTTCGGACCCAGGAAACCAACGATCTCACCTTGTTCAACCTTGAAGGAAATATTATTGACAGCTTTTTGCCCGTCATACTGTTTGAGAAGGTTCGTTACTTCAATGGACATAGATCAAAAGGTGCATTTGCTGATTTGCAGTAGTGCGAATTTAAGCTAATTCAATTTAGCTGTTGTAGTTAAAGATTATGATATTCATAAAGCGGATCGATATCAGTTCCGGCTTTCATTTCAATGATCGGGTCTATTATCCCGTCGTGCAGGTCATATACCCAACCATGCAGATCGGGCCGCTGTTCACTGCCCCATGCTTTTTGGATAATGGCAGTTTTGGCCAGGTTGAATACCTGTTCTTTTACATTTAACTCCACTAACTTATTTACCCGCTTATCTTCATTTTCAATAGCATCCAGTTCTTTCCGGTGAAAGCGGTAAATATCTTTAATATTCCGGAGCCACATATTAAGCACCTGGTTAAAGTCAGCATTCGACATAGCTGCTTTAACGCCACCGCATCCGTAATGCCCGCATACTACCACATGCTTTATTTTCAAGTGATTTACTGCATAATCCAGGACACTCATAATATTCACATCGGTGTTTACTACCAGGTTGGCTACGTTTCGGTGAATGAAGATCTCCCCCGGTTCAGTTTGTGTTATCTGGTCAGGCGGCACCCGGCTATCGCTGCAGCCGATCCATAAGAACTCAGGGGTTTGCACATGCAGCAGTCGTTCAAAAAATCCGGGATCTTCTGCCAGTTTCCTGGCGGCCCAATGTTTATTATCATTTAGTAATAGCTCGTATGGCTTCATAAAACCGGGATTGATTTTCAAAAATAGTTTTTAATAGGCTGAAATGAACAAACAGGTGTTTGGTTTTAATATGTATAAAGGGCTGAAAAAAATAATAGAAAAGTCACAGAATTTCTAAACAAGTTCATTGATTCCCTGTTATTTTCATCATTACCAACAGATATTGGCACAATTGGATAATTAGATAGTAATATATCCATGAATGGTTTGGTTTAAAAAGTCTAAAGTGTTATTTTGCAGCACTTTCATGAAGAAGAACAGAACAACATATAATGCTTTTAGCCTGACTTCCGCCATCTTCATGATATTGTCATTACTATGGCTCACCATCAGCACACCTTTTGTGTTTGCCAGCCAGCAAGAACTGGCTAAACAGTATAAAATGGCAAATGCCGGTACCGCTCTTCCCGGTAATGAAGAAGAAGCAGCCAACCCTTTTGGCAATACTACTGAAGAAAAGGCCCCCACCAGTGGCAGTTCATTTTCGGAAGAATACCTGCATGATCATCACATTGCCGATCATTTCTTTTTAATAGCCCTGCAGTACCACAAGTGTGAGAATGCAGATACGTATAATGCTTTTCATGGCGAATTACTTGTTCCTCCTCCAAACGCCGCATAATTTAAATCACTTCTTTCGCTAAGGGCTTTCTGTTAAGCCTGTTCGTTTTACTTCAACAATGTTGTCTTTGCTGATAACAGCAATATTTAAATACTGTGTCTAAAATTTTACCGATGAGAAAGCATTCAAAAGAATTCTTGCAAAACCTGACACCTTACCAGGGTTACGAACTGCTGGTAGAGGGTAATAAACGATTTATCAACAATCTAAAAGCCGATCATGATCATTTGGAAATGATCAATGAGACAAGGGAAGGCCAGTATCCCTTTGCCGTGATATTAAGCTGTATGGATTCCCGGGCTTCTGCCGAGTTAGTATTCGACCAGGGCCTCGGCGACCTGTTCAGCATCCGGGTAGCCGGCAATATTGTCAACGATGATATCTTGGCCAGCATCGAGTATGCCATAAAATATATCGGTTCAAAAGTATTAATGGTATTGGGCCATACGGAATGTGGCGCCATTAAAAGCGCAAAACAGGGTGTGGAGGACGGGCATATCACCAGCCTCCTGAAACGAATACAACCCTCGATCAGCAAAGCCATGCTAAGTGATGATAAAGATTACCTGTTTGAGGATAAAGTGGCTTATGCGAATGTAGAGAACAGCCTGGAACAAATACTCACCCGGAGCGAGATCGTAAAAGACATGTTCAAAAAAGGCCAGATCGGTATTGTAGGCGGGGTATATAATATTGAGAATGGCCAGGTTGATTTCTTTAAAAATTTAACCAAAAGAAGCAAAGAAGATAAAAAGGCAGCTGCTGTATAATATAAAAGATATCAACGGCCGATAGAAAACCTTACAACAAAACTGACATATAAGATGAAATTGAATACAAAGTTTATAAAGACTGATCTGTTATCAGGTATGGTAGTGTTCTTGGTGGCATTGCCCCTTTGTTTAGGCATTGCTGTTGCCAGCGGTGCTACACCTTTTGCAGGAATCATTACAGGCGTTATCGGTGGTATTGTAGTGGGTTTCCTGAGCGGTTCCAATGTAAGCGTTTCAGGACCTGCGGCCGGTCTTATTGCTATTATAGCCGTAGCTGTTGCCGACCTGGGCTATGAGCCTTTTTTGGTAGCGGTCGTTATTGCGGGTTTGATTCAGCTGACGCTTGGTTTTTTAAAAGCAGGTACCATTTCCAGTTATTTCCCGACCAGTGTCATTGAAGGAATGCTGGTGGCTATCGGTATCATTATTATTAAAAAGGAAATACCCCATGCCATTGGATATGATAAAGAACACGAAGGGGATTTCTTTTCTTATGAGCTGCTCAGCGAAGACAAAGGATTTTTTACAGAGATCATACATGCCTTTAATTATGCTCACTTGGGCGCTATCGTAGTGACAGTCGTTTCATTGGGTATCCTGGTCGCTTTTAACAAAGTGCCTGCGCTTAAAAAAATAAAAATAATACCCGGAGCGCTGATCGTGGTCATTGTAGGCATCATCCTGAATGAATTGTTTAAATCAGCAGGTTCTCCCCTGGCGATCATAGGAGACGAACATTTGGTTACGCTGCCTGTTGCTTCTTCTTTTACTGAATTTACCGGGCAATTCAGCACGCCTGATTTTTCTGCTTTTACTAATCCAAAAGTATGGGTGGTCGGGGTTACTATTGCTGTTGTGGCCAGTATCGAAACCCTTTTGTGCCTGGAAGCAGGGGACAAGATGGACCCTATGAAACGGTACTCCAGCGCCAATACAGAATTAAAGGCACAGGGTGTCGGAAATATGTTATCTGGTTTGATCGGCGGGCTGCCGATGACATCGGTGATCGTAAGAACGACAGCAAACATAAATGCCGGTGCCAAAACAAAGCTATCAGCGATTGCACATGGTGTCTTCCTGCTGCTGGCGGTGATCATCATACCCGGATTATTGAATAGGATACCTATGGCCTGCCTGGCATCTATTTTAATAATGATCGGTTTACGATTAGCCAGTCCCAAAGTGTTTAAACACATGTGGCATACCGGCAAACACCAGTTCATTCCTTTTATTGTGACGGTGATAGCAGTTGTGCTGACCGATCTGCTGAAAGGCGTAGGTATTGGATTAGCAGTAAGTATAATCTTCATCCTGCGGGGTAATATGAAACTGGCCTATTATTTCAAAAAATCAAAACACCAGGAAGGAGAAACCATACATATTGACCTGGCACAGGAAGTATCTTTCCTCAACAAAGCTGCTATCAAGCAAACGCTGGCCCATTTACCCGCCAACAGTAAGGTTGTGATCGATGCTGCCAATACGGTGTATATAGACTATGATGTATTGGAATTACTCAGGGACTTTTTAAACTTCGGCTCAAAAGACAAGAATATAATGGTAAGCTTGCAAAACTTTAAGCCGGCTTATAAAATGGAAGATTCTATTCATGTGCATTCAGAAAAGAATTAAATAATACCCATGCAAAAAGAAATGGATACAGTCGTTAAACCATCCGCAGTGCCGGTGCATCATGAAGAGGCATCTGCCGGAAAAGCGCATGTGCATTTTGATGAAGCACATGTGCTGCATGAGTTAAAACATTTCCTGCCTTCACAGCAGGCTTTAAAGGATTTTATCCATCATAATTCTTTGCATGCTTTTCAGCATATGAAGTTTTATGATGCCATTTTTAAGGCATCTAAAATTTTTGGTTTCCAGGTGCATTTGCAGTTAGCAGAGTACCGGGAGATGTATAAAACAGGGCGGATCAGGGAAGACGTGCTGCAAATGGTGATTACTGGTAAAAAAGGAAAAAGCGCCGTAGCTGAGTGGAAAGATAAACTTATAAGCAAAGAGCATGATACTATCAATCATCCCCGTATTGGCCGGCTGCGCCAATATTGGAAAGAGGTGTACCAACTGGACCTGGATAACCGAGTTCACCCGTTGCTGTTCCGTATACTCTGTAGTTTTTTAGACCAGGGTATTGCTGTTGAAAGTTTCCCGGTCGTCAATAAATCTTTTATTGACAGCATAAAGGAATTGGAACAAAACAGTTTCGCCAGTTTTTTTAAGACAAGGACAGTCAGACAGCAATTTTTATCCGGCAATTATTCCATTAGCGGGTTGCTGAAGGCTATTGTGGGAAAAGAAGAATATTTCGAACAATATTTGTTTGATCAGCATTTTGCCCATCATGGATGGAGCGGTTTTGTAAGTGCGGTAGAAGACAACCCGCAAACATTGCTCGACAACAAAAAGATCAGCTTCAAAGAACTGGTGGAATTTGAATTGCTGATGGAACTTGATGCTTTGAATCATGCATTAGGAGATAAATGGCAGCCATTAGCCACTCTTGTTACTGTGCCACCGGTTGATCTGTTAGCCGATGTTCCTAAAACAGAATTTGCAGAAGTGATAGAACTATGGCAGGATGCTTTTGAATGGAGTTATTATGATTCAGTGTTGAAGGGGATACTGCTTTCCAATGAAAAAAGAGAATCCCGGAATAATCTGTTGATTAAACCTTCCTTGTCAAAGGATATGCCTTCTTTGCAGGCCATTTTTTGTATTGATGAAAGGGAAGACTCCATCCGTCGTCACATTGAAGCAGTTGACAAAAGTGCAGAAACATTCGGCGCTCCGGGTTTTTTTGGTGTTGAGTTTTATTTTCAGCAGGAGGGCGGTAAGTTTTATGATAAACTTTGCCCGGCTCCTGTAACGCCTAAATATCTTATAAAAGAGTATGATGCCAAATCAGCCAGGAAAGAAGAACTTATTTATACTAAATATACTCATGGGGTCTTGTCAGGGTTTTTCTTAAGCATCGGTTTTGGTTTCTGGGCCTTTGTAAAGAAAATACAAATGCTTTTTCGTCCGAAAATGAGCCCGGCAATTTCAAATGCATACGGGCACATGGACAAACAATCGGTGCTGACCATCGAAAATATAAATCCCGCAGACATCGAGAACGGGTTACAGATTGGTTATACACTTGATGAGATGGTGGCAAGGGCCGAAGGTTTTTTAAGAGGTATTGGGTTAGTGAAAATTTTTTCAAACATAGTCTACATTATTGCACATGGCAGCAGCAGCGCCAATAATCCGCATCACGGTGCACATGATTGCGGCGCCTGCAGTGGAAGGCCGGGGGCTACCAATGCAAGGGTGCAGGCTTTTATATTAAATCATAAGAAAGTAAGAGAGGTATTAGCCGCCAAAGGAATTTCGATCCCGGAAACTACACAGTTTGTCGGCAGTATGCATGATACGGCTGCAGATGTAATGGCTTATTATGATGAGAATGTGCTGAGTGAAGTAAATAAAAAAGCACATATCATCAACATACAAAATTTTGAAACGGCGTTAAACCTGAATGCAAAAGAAAGAAGCAGGCGATTTGCCTCTATCAATACAAAACAGGAATTGGAGCAGGTGCGCAAAGCCATTCATAGCCGTTCAGTTTCTTTGTTTGAACCAAGGCCTGAGTTAGGGCATGGTACCAATACACTGGCTATCATTGGGCGCAGGCAGGCGACCAAAGGCTTGTTTTTAGACCGTCGTGCTTTTCTCAACAGTTATGATCATACCACGGATGCAGATGGAACTATTCTTTCTGCTGTCATGCGGCCTATTGGTTTGGTTTGCGGCGGCATCAACCTGGAATATTATTTCTCAAGAGTGGATAATATAAAGATGGGAGCAGGGACCAAGCTTCCGCATAATGTAATGGGATTGTTTGGCGTGGCCAACAGCAGCGATGGCGACCTGCGGCCCGGTCTTCCCTGGCAAATGATCGAAGTGCATGACCCGGTTCGTTTGCTGGTGATCGTTGAACATAAACCGGAGATCGTTTTAAAAGCTATCCAGTCATCGCCGGAAGTGTTTGAATGGTATAATAATGAGTGGGTGCATATTGTGGCGCTGCACCCCGGCGAAAAGCAGTTTTATTATTTTAAGAAAGGGTCGTTTGTAAAATATGATCCTATTACTGACGCCGGCGAAATAAAAACCATTCACAACATGGAAGAATTTATAGAAGGGGCCAAGGAAATGGAAACGAATGATATTGTGCATGCGACCGAAGAGAATTTACCTGTGTATTTGTTAGATTAAAAACTGATTGTATTAAATGGACCAACTACTTATTTTATTTATTGCGGTGCCTATGCTGGCCTTTTTGGCCACACTTACCTGGCAAAATAAAAATGAAAGACCGATCGGCAATATTGTAAGGTTTGCCAAAGTGTTCAACATATTGATCGCCCTGTTATTTTCCGTTTGGTGGGGAGTGAACGGTCTTGAACCGGTTACCTGTAAAGTAGCAACGCTTTACGAGACCGAACATTTTGTTTTTGCCATTCAATTGTATTATGATGAAGTGACAGCCGTATTCAGTATTGTCGGGGCTTTGTTATTTTTTTTGGTGGCTACGTTCAGTAAATATTATATGCACCGGGACGAGGGGTACAAGCGTTTTTTTAATACCATATTGTTATTTTCAACAGCTTACAACTTCATCATTCTCTCCGGGAATTTTGAGACCCTTTTCATCGGGTGGGAAGTAAAAGGTATTTGTTCATTTCTGTTAATTGCTTTTTACCGTAACCGCTACCTGCCTGTAAAGAATGCGTTCAAAGCTGTTACGAATTACCGCATCAGTGATGTGGCGCTCATGCTTGCCATGTGGATGATGCACCATCTTACGAACCGGAATATCACATTCTCTCAGTTGGGTGAAGCGAAGGAATTAGCTGTAACATCGGCCCAGTCAGGCACAGCGATATTTATTGTAAGTATGATCATATTACCTGCTGTTATCAAGTCAGCGCAGTTCCCGTTCACTACCTGGCTGCCGAGAGCAATGGAAGGCCCCACTTCTTCCTCGGCTATATTTTACGGCTCACTGAGCGTACATATTGGTGTTTTTTTATTGCTGCGTACACATCCTTTTTGGGAGGATATGCTGTGGGCAAAAATTGTCATCATTGTCATTGGCGCTTTAACAGCTGTCATTGCTACCATGATAGCAAGGGTACAACCAACCGTTAAGACACAGATCGCCTACTCATCGGCGGCACAAATAGGGCTGATGTTTATTGAAATCGCATTAGGGTTTCACTGGCTGGTACTGATCCATTTTGCGGGTAATGCTTTTTTAAGAACCTATCAACTGCTGGTTTCTCCTTCAGTATTAAACTACCTGGTACACCATCAGTATTTTCATTACATCCGTCCGCAGCAAAAAGCAGTGTCAAAACTAAAAGCCTCATTATATGTATTGGGCATCAAAGAATGGAATTTAGACAGCATGATGTTTACTTATTTGTGGAGTCCGTTTAAATGGATCGGGAAACAATTGCAGTTTTTGCAATCTAAAGTTTTCATAGGGGTGCTGACTGTTATGGGGCTTGCCTTCCTGGTTCTTGGTTATACCGGTCAAAATATCGGCTCGTCTTTACAGAGTGCTTTACCACTTATTTTAATGAGTATTGCACTGGCGGTTGTTCTTTTTGCTTTTTCTTTCAGGCAATCAGCTTTAAAGGCATGGATATATTTGTTAACAACGCACTTGTTTATCGTAGCCGCAGTATTGTTTAATACATCGCATATCAACCCGGTTGAGATACTCTTTTATATAAGCGGGGTTTTGCTGGCTTTTTTTCTGGGGTATTATTGTTTGCAAAAAATCAAAGCTATCGACAATGATATTTCTCTTAACCGGTTTCATGGTTATGTATATGAACAGGAGACAACGGGATTTTTATTTTTGTTGGCAGCCATCGGCATGCTGGGCTTTCCCATAACAGCTGCTTTTATAGGTATTGATGTGCTATTTACCTATGTTCATAGCGACCAGGCAGCATTGATCATTTTGATGGCGCTATGTTTAATATTTATTGAACTGTCGGCTTTTCGCATTTTACTGCGTGTCTTTTTTGGGCCCCATAAAAAACTCGATCATCCTGTGGCATTCCGGTCGTCTTAATAGCAATTGTTTTCTTTAAGCAGCGGAGAGCAACGGTTTAATATTTCTCATATTTATGTCTCTTCTTATGAACAGGTTCTTTGTTCTTTTTCTTTTCAAATGAACGAAAACAAAGGACATATATAATAATGGCAGACAATACCCCGCTCATGAAACCAAACAGTGGAACTGCTGCAATGGTATAGCACATCAGTATGACATGGTAATTATTCATACGGGCTATTTTTATTATTTCCCTCTTTTTTATCATACCGCCGGCAACATAAAGAAGTATTCCTGCTATGCACGCCATAGGTATTTTCTCCAGGTGTGCACCCACTAATATGGCTATTAAAACAATAAACGCAGACCTGCTGATACCGGTGAGAGGAGAACGTCCCTTTATCCGAATGTTCAATGCTGTTCTCCCGAGGTTTGCAGATTGGGGTAAACCATTGAATAAAGCAGAAAAAATGCTTGTCATACCCAGCCCTCTTAATTCCCTGTTGGAACTGAAAGGAAATCCTGAGTTATGAGCTAACCGGTCTGCCGCACGTCCGTATACCAGGCTTTCGATCGATGAGATAATGAAAAAAGTAAAACCATAGCAGGCAAGATCAAAAACCATCAGCGAGTTCCAGCTTTCCTGAAGCGATGGCGGAGTAAAAGCGAACAGGTTGCCCATAATGTTCCCATATTGATCACCAACCAGGATCAACCCTTTATCTGTCCAGAAGGTCTTTGCTCCAAAGTATCCAAAAACAAGAGCCGGTACCGGTCCGGGTATAAAAGCAGACAACTTTTCAAAGGTTTTACAAAAAACAATTGTCAGAACTACCATCGCTACAGCAGAAAAATTGATGCGGTTAATATTTTTGTAAGCAAAAAGTGTGTGATCAATAATATTGTATCCTGTTTTTTCTTTGAAGCCGAGTGCCGGCCCGATCTGTGAGAAAATTATGATCAAAGCAATGCCAATAGTAAAACCAACTATAATAGAATAGGGTAATTTTTCAACAATACGGCCGATCCTAAAGAAGCCAGAAAGTAAAAGCATGACTCCGGCAATAAGCAAGGCCAATATAAGAAACCCGGTATCATAGCTGGCCATCAATCCGGCGGTCACGGGAATAAAGGCAGCGGAAGGACCGTGCACCAGGTATTTTGAACCCCCGAAAATTGCCCCGAATAAAGAAGCTATGGCTCCCCCGATGATCCCTTGCTCAGGCCTCAACCCACTTGCCATCGCAAACCCCATAGCCAGGGGTATGGCTACCGCTGCTAATACAAGGGCAGCAGTAAGGTCATCCAGGATATTGCGGGCTATGGTTCCTTTCATTATTTCTTCATAGCGGCCATCGCAGGGTCTCATATAGATAACAAGCCTTTGCCAATAATTACCCTTTCTCATAATAGTGTTGTTGGATCTTTACCTGTTTATATAAGCGGGCCGCCTGATTTCAGCCGCTGCCTGATAAGCAGGTTTAATTAGTTTTATTGAAGAGGTTTCATTCATGCATATATGAGCAACCGGGCCGGATCTCAGCGGGTAAAAACCATTTGGCAAACATTGCTTATTAAAGCACCTGTTAACAATACATGTATATGTGATTTTTATCCCGAGTCATGCAGTGAATTAAACTGCATACTACTCACTGGAAATTTTCCGCGATGCTCAGATCCGCAAAGATTAATTATGACAGGATAGAATTGGGAGGAGGGCAAAGGAGTTCGCCATGAAAAGCCACATAAACGGAAAAACTGTGGGAACAGTTATGTTTATATGACGAACCGGCCAGGTGAGATAATTCGTGCATATGATGAAGGTATTCGGATAAACTGCTGAAACCTGATTCAGCCTTTTCTTCTGTAGTGCCGTTAAATGGCAGATCTTCTGATTCAGGCAGATCGTCATTCATACTGTTTGTTTGGCAATAAACCTCTTGCTCCTGCTGAGAAGCATAGATAAAAGGAAGGCTGATCGTCAGCCATAACAACGTAACGATCATAAGAACAGCTGCCAGTATGTTAACAAAATGATATGTCCGGTTGCAGGGCTTCATAAAGCAGCATAAAAATAAAGCAAAACAACGTTATACGGAAGCAGACAAGAAAAAAAATTCAGGATCCCGATAACAGGAATTAATATTTATGAGGTTTCAAAATCCTTTGAACTTTCAGGCAAATGATCATACTCGCCTTTCAGCGCATACCAGCCAAAGATCATCAGCCCGATAGCGATCGGGGTGAAGATGGCGATGATGATGATCCAGATGATTGGGTTATTAATATCTTTTTTTCCGGCAGGGTCAATATTGGCAATTGCACCGCTTACCAGGAAATAAATAACAACCGGTGCCAGCAGCAACCAAATGATACCTAATATTTTTTTTACAGCATTCATAGTAATTTTTTTACTTCTCCCTCTCCTTTGGAGAGGGTCGGGGTGAGGTTTAATCGTTTACTTCTTTATCAATTTTATTAGTAAGATAGATAGTGCCGATAATAAGGCAAAGGGTGGCAACACCTATCGGGTACCATAATCCCACCAGCGGATCTTTTGGATAAGTTGTGGTCAATAATAAGCCAATGAATGGCACTAATCCTCCAAACACACCATTGCCGATATGATAAGGCAATGACATGGAAGTATAACGGATCTTTGTCGGAAACATTTCTACTAAAAATGCGGCAATGGGGCCATAGACCATGGTGACATAAAGTATCAGAAGAAAAACAAGACCGATAAATTTCCAATAGATCGTCGTAGGGACATGTTTATTCTGGTATTTAAAGCTTGGATGATATACTCTGTCATGTAATACAGTATCGGTTTTCACTTCTGTATATTGTGCACCATTTGATAATAGGTAGGGGGTGGAAGTTTCCACGATCATTTCACTTTTCAAAGCAATTTCATATGTTTTGATCTCACCATTCTGAACCGGATTATCTTTTTTCCATTCTGTGATATCGGTGTTCTGAAGAAAAGTATTGAAAATAGGCCGATAGGTAATAATTCCCAGCAGCATCCCCGCCATCATGATCCACTTTCTCCCGATCTTATCGCTCAGCCAGCCAAAAAATAAAAAGAATGGTGTAGCAAAAGCAATGGCCCAAAGCATGATCGTCCGGCTTTGTTCAAATTCAATATTGCATTTTGTTTCCAAAAAATTCTGTGCATAGAACTGGCCGGTGTACCAGATCACGCCCTGTCCCATCACAGCGCCGAATAAAGCAAGCAGTACCATTTTGAAATTGCCTTTATGCCGGAAACTTTCTTTTAATGGGTTTATAGATGTTTTCCCTTCGGCTTTCAGTTTGGAGAATAAAGGCGACTCTGCCATTTTTAACCGGATATAAACCGATACTGCTACCAATAATATGGAGATCCAAAAAGGATAACGCCAGCCGCCCCATTCTGCATTGAATTGTGCATCGGGCATGTTCAGTTTTACCAGCATGATAACGCCCAGGGCAACAAATAAACCAAGCGTAGCTGTTGTTTGTATCCAGCTTGTATAATATCCTCTTTTATTCGCGGGAGAATGTTCTGCTACATAAGTGGCAGCGC
>DATDIX010000034.1:0-8276 GCA_036520835.1 Chitinophagaceae bacterium
TATTGTTGCTATATCCGGGCTGAGGTAGCCATAAGTTGTGCCATCGCGTATGTAAGCATTATATACGTTCGAAGGTTTTTCATACGACAATTCAACTGCATAACTATTTCCTGTTTTAGTGAGACTCTTAATACTCCACCCGGAGCTGCCGATCTTTTTTGTGCCCGTGGTACCGTTTGAATAGGCAAAGCTGAGCGCCTCGGGCGAACTCAACTGGGTCCATTTTGTACGTCCAACACCGTCCGTTATATCTTTGGTACTATAATAACATACTACTCCATCAAATGCATTCCCGTTATTGACTTCATCCCCAGTTGCTGTTAATGGCCTGGCTTCGACCCATACATAGTGCTTTTCACTCGTAAGACCGGCAGTACCATCCAATCCAAGAGCAATAGCTATTTTATCCGAAGCCGAGATGGATTGGCTTACAGGTACGATCGTTTTTGTAACCGAACTAATGTTGGCTGCATTGGAAACAAATTCAACATTTGTAGCCTTTACCCAAGTGCCTTTTGCCAGTGCAAACTTCGATTCTCCTAGAGGATGTACGTTTTTCAGCAAGCTGACATCAGCCTTTTGGCTAAGATTGGCAGGAATGGCCATCATATCAAATCCAATAGGAGTAATACCTGCGTCGATAATGTTTCCCGTGGCAGGATCGAAAGCTGAAAGATCAACCAAACCCATCTGGTGACCGATACAATGTGCTACCAGTTTCCAATCAGCATTACGTGGAATGATCGCTACGGAAAGATCCTTCGTTCCACCACCAGATAATTTATACTTCATTTTTTTTACTGCCCAATAACCGGCTGGTCCTACATTCGAAGGGCTTGTTGTATTGAGAAATAAAAGGAGGTGATCGATAGTTGCAAGTTCGGTACCCAACTGGGTAACTACCGCCTGCACTAACCCGTTGATCGGGGTTTCTGTTGACGAGTTGTAGAAACTAAATGCATTGGGTAACAATAGCGGTGTATTGGCACCCGTTCGGGGGATAGCATTAAATAATGCATTGCCATAACTTACCCGGTCCAGCCAGGTTTTTGCATCGTTGACCGGTATCATCGGTTCACCCACCCCCCATGCGGTCGTGCTTCCCGTAGCGTCAACCCTCACCACCAATGCATTTTTTTTGCAATTATCATTAATCGTTATCGGTTCGGAGGCCGATACCCCGGTCTCAGGGCCTCCCTGGACATCCGCAGTCAATGTAAAATTCGATGTTACAGCACCGGGGGGCACTGTCTGTCCTCCCAGGATACTAGTAGCCGTTCTTGTGTTCCCGGAAATGGTAACTGTTGCTGGAACTGCCAGAAACCCGCTTGGATCACCGGAAAGTATAAGATCATATATTTTAGATGAACCGTCAGATACATTATCTGCTACCGTGACATTGTATATAGGATACACGTCCCCGATCGCAACGCAACCATCGCCCTGCCTGGTTAGAGTTACAGTAATTGTTAAGGAACCCGAACAAGATTGGTTAGTTACATTGAGTGCAACATCTATATCGTTCGTATTATTTGCGCTGATAGCAAATCCCCCGTTGAATACCGTGGTTGCTTTGACTGTAATCGTAAATGTGTTCGTCATACCCGCGGAGGTATATGGCGCTGTAATGTTATTTGCTCCATCTTTCATAACACCCGCTGGAGGAAAACCGTAACTAATACTTTGGTAAACCGTCCATGTAGCGGGTCCCCCCGCATTGGTAAAAGTTATCGTTGCCTCGCAATCCGAACCGCCGGATTTGAAAACTGTTACCCCAGCATTATTAAAAGACTGAGTTCCGGAGCCCGCTGCAACAAATGTTATCTGTCCAAACAGCGGAGTTAAAGTCATGAACATGACTAGCAGCAAGAAGAGGCGATAAGCTATAGAATGTTTCATATATGAAAGTTTAATAGTGTTTACCAGGTAACATATAAAGGATATTGCATCCAGGGGAGTTTAATCACCGAATAGGTCCAAGGAAGTGATTCCAGTAAAATATCATGGGTTTTATACTCCACTGATAGTTGCCATTGTTCCTCTTTAAAAATCAATTTGCCGTGGCGTTGTAAAAAAGTTTGTTGAACTGCCTCGGAAGAAGTACTCTTTAAAGCCGGCCAGTAGCGAATGATGTTCTGCAGCAACTCAACAGATTCCTGTTTTGCTTGGGGTGGAATATCAGTGATACGATAGCCGGCCCATTGAGGTAATCTTCCGCAGAGGATCTTATTCAGGACAAGCCGGTGCTCTTCTTCATCCCAGGAACCGGCAGTTACCATATTCAGTAATTGAATCCCCAGCGATGCATCGGCGTCATCTTCAAGTTTGTTTTCTTCATTTAGTCCAAACTGGTTAAAGAAGGGTTCAATAAAAGGGGCGAGTAACACGATACCTGCATTATCGATATATATTTCCTGTTCACCGGCCATTGTCTCCGCGCTATCATGATCAATCTCTTTTTTAGTTTTATTATCCCAGGGATCAACTATCTGATTTTGCTTTAGAGCACCTGCCTCTATTTCCGCACGAGTTTCCTGCTCATCAATATTTTCCTCATCCCTTTTGCTGTTCCTCCGCTTATTGCTGGCATTCGTCATTTCATTTTCCTTCGTTTTAAGATTTGACAGCACCTCCGCCATCATTTGATCCAGCCTGCCTGGAACGGTTATGCCTGTTTCCTGCTGCTGGTAAAACAGTTCAGGGAATACTTTTAATTGATTTAGGATTTCTGTTTTGTCTGCATGGGATGCATTGCTCAAAATTGCAAGAAGCGATTCATTCAGTATTTTGTCTTTCACCGTTTCGCTGAGCCACTCCTTTATGTAACCAGCAACCGAATCCTCCGCAGTCGAAAACAGCATCTCCCATTTTAGCCGCTGCGCTTTATCAAAGACCCGGCCTGCTATTTTGTGATTATGAGCAACCGCTTGATCGACAAGATCTACAGATGCACGGAGAAAGGATTGATACGATAGATCTGCCCGCTGAAAAAGTATGTTTTTTACACGACCATAAAACGCAGGGGAAAACTGCCGGGTCCATCGTTGCATGGCACTATCAGTTTGAAGAAGCGTCGTTGAAATCTTCCGGATGAAACTTTCAGAGGATTGCAAACGTTCGACAATCTTTTCTTCCAGTTTATCCCTTACCGGCGAAGATTGATCGGACATCAGGGATGATGACTCCATCGCAGTTTCCCATAAAAATGTTCCGTATTTCAAATAGTGAATGATCGTGGATTCCCATACTGCAACGGGATCGGCCTGCAACAGCGGTCTTTCATGAATGGCCTCGGCCAATGATACTTCAAGTGATGACCTTAACTGTTCCAGGTAATCTCGCCGGAAACTCCGGATAGATAATTTCCCCAGGTCAATCTTTAGTGAATCAATCCGCACCCATCTTTGCTCAGGGATCAGGCGATCGAAAAGTTCAGCCATTATCGAATGAGCTTCTTCTTTGTGGAACTCGCTCAGCGATTCCCAATATTCGCTGGCCGCGTCTTCTGATGAAAAGACAAGTTCAATGTGTTGTTTTCTTATGTAATGCGTTTTTGTCATCACTTATTTCAATTAATAAAAACAGGAACTTGCGGAGTCCTGGCATTCAGCCACTGTACAAGATTTGTCTGGATAGGCTCCAGCGAAGCCAGCCCGTCATTTATTATATGTTTCCATAATCTCCATCGTTTGTATAAGTCCTGGAAAGCCGACATGTCTGGCGCACTGGGATAAACAAAAAAAGGAAATAGGTGAGCCGGGCACTCCTTCTGCACCTGTTTTTCCAGCATGACACGAAAATCTGTATTTCCCGATCGTGTAAACAAAGGCGCTGCTAACAAACCAGAGTCCGTGCCATCAGGAACAATGGCCGATAGTTGATATAAATAAGGATTACCGGGAAATTTAACCTCGTCAATAATGCCTCCAGCAGTAGTCGTTCGGGGTAGCAGGCTTATATGTTCGACAAGGTAAAACCCTTCCTGGGAGCCAAACGTCCTGTTGAAGAAAACAACCAACTGATCAATCAGCTTATTAATATTTAATCCGGGGACGTTGTCGACGTCAATAGTTGCCAATATACCTGAAAGGTCCCTGATGCGGATTGTCACTATGGCACCTGCAGTAACCGATGAGTAGTTTGCGGGTAAATTGGCTGCTTTCACAACCTGGTCGGCAACGGTTTTTGCCGTCCCTACCAATGCAAATGTAGCAGCTGACTGCAATGGTCTATCAAATCCATCGATGACCGCTGTGAAATTGAACTGTAAGCCATCGAAGCCAAATACAAAAAGATCGTCCAACGTCAAATCAACCAGGTTGCGAAGCCCATAATCAGGAATACCCGTTTGCCTGCTTACTTTCTTTTCAACACCAGAAACATTTTCCGAGTTCCAAATAATAGAACAGAGTTCAAAAATGCGGGCCACGCGAGCCTCCGCATCTGCCAGGAGCGGGAATGTAATCGGAGATGCAGCATTGACAGTACCAGCCGGCGGGTTAACCCGGAAGTTTACCTGGAAAGGAGTTGGCGGACTGATTACATAACAAGCCTGTTTTCCAATGGCCGAAATAAATGAGAACAAATTATTAAAGCTGTTCAATTCGTTAGCGGCTATATTCGTGCTTCTTAATAAAACTGTGTTATCGTCAGGATCAATTATTTCCCAGCGCCATTGACCGGGACTGAATTGATTTAGCCGGATGAACTTTTTGAAATCCGCGCCAAGGTTGCGATCACCTTCCAGTGTTCCAATCTCTGCCAGCATCCTGAGTTTATCCTGGAGTATTTTCCATTCAGGAGTTTGACGCGCCGGGATGGTTTGAGCGGGATCGGTAAACTGCCTCGAAAGCATGAACGTTGTATAGGAACTGAGGTCTTCACCAAATCTTATCAGCAAATGATCCAGGAACCTGTTGCGACGCTGGAAGAAAAGTGTTGGCGATTCCGCTGCATTGCGGATGGCCGTCATATAACCGTTGCTGGGATCATTCATGAAATCTTCAAAACTCATCCCTGAACCAAGGAATGCAAGAAGCAATGGAGCGATATCGGGCACTGGGTACAGCGGCTGCGATGGCGACATAGCAGAAAGATCCGGGTCGAGCGACAGGATCTGTGGAAGGTTATTGATCTGGTTTTCCTGGTCAGCCAGTATCTGTTCAAAAAATAATAAGTATGCTTTCAACTGACGGCTCTTCCCGATACGATCGGGTGGAGAAGAAAGGGACAGGGTGCCCTTCCCGACTCCGTATGCCACTGGGAAATCGTTCTGTATCGAATAATAACTGCTTCCGGCACCGGTACCGGCATTATTTAATGCTACCTTCTTCTTATGCTCGAGTTTGATCCGCTTTATGCTTCTTACACTAAGGGTCATGAAATCATTTGCCACCTTTTCTTTATCGTACACAATTTCTGTTATGCCCCCTTCCCTGAATAACCGGATATCCGATTTGAGCACGCTGAACCGGGGGCGATAACGATCACTATTTAACAGTGTCAATGAATCGGAAGAAGGCCCGGCAATAAGATAATTGTTGAGGTAAGCAGAAAAGGAGAATGCAAGTATCTTATATGTATCGGTAGAGAAGTCCGCCTCTTTATCACCCGTCATCGCATGGATAATGTCCGAGGAAAATAAAACAGCGTCCCGGGATTGCTGTATCAGCGATTTGTCGAGCAAAAAGCCATTGTTAAGTAAGGGTCCATTATAGACCTGGTCGGTTGTATAGCCTGCAACACGTAATTCATCCTCTGAAAACGAAGCAGGCAGAGGCGACAGGTATTTATCAATGTTTAAAAAAAGGTTAGTAACAATTTCTTCTGGGTTTATAGATTCGGAAACAAGGAGATCGGCTTTCACTACTATTTCCTGCATGCGGGCGGCATCAACCGAATTGTAAATCGTGCCGATTATCCTGTTCGCTTCAAGTGTTTCATGTACACCCCGGATTGAACGAGTGATTGTAACGACCTTCCTGTTAAGACGCCGGATCAGCCCGGCAGGAGAAACATCAGACAAAAGATTCCCGATAAAAGTCTGTAAGGTGGCTAATGGGACTGTTTTAGTATAAAACGGGGTCATTTTTACAATAACACCGAAACTGAAGGAAAGTGTTGTATTATAATTTACTGTGATCGAAGCCGTAAAAACATCATCAACGTTATTATAAACAATGCCACCGGGAATGCCACCGGCTATACTAATGGAGCCGACAGTAATTAGGGATTGCCATTCCGTAGGAAACGACTCCCAATAGGGAAACGCGAACTCGGCAAAATATTTTTCAAAGCCTCCTATGATTGGAAAAGAGCCCGGTGCAGGAGAACGGAGAATATTACCATTTAATTCGGCGTCCGAAAAATCTATCGTTGGATCAACAAGCTTCAGCTCAGAACTTGATAACTCAAGATAAACATCAAGCAATCCTTTTACAGAAAGTAAATCTCCACCTGTCATATTGATCTGGCGGGTCACCGTATCCCTGAACAAAGGAGGTCGTGGTAATTCCTGCTCGGCAAACCAGCTATTGCTAATGCCATAGATATCGATCAGTAATTTGCGCAGGTCGTCTGCGGTCACCGGCCTGTTATATAAAGCAAGCGGGGCAGTCACAAGGGATGACCCGGAGTCCTGTAAAAGGTTTTCTATTGGTTGATCGGATTTATAGGAAGTTTCGGTCAGGGCATAGAGGCAGGCTTCCAGAATTGTTACTCCGGGATCGTGTGTGTTATAATCGGTCCACTGCTTTCCGGTGAGCAATTCAAACAAACGTATAGCTGCTTCACGCAAATGCCCGAAGTCAGTTGCACCGGTTATTTTATTTCGCAAGGTTGTTGCCATAGCTGATATTCGAATGCTTGCGGTTTTGATTAGAACTCGGATTCATATGATTGTCCTGATATTCACAGATCACAATTCATCGTACCATCATAACAATCTGCGTTCTCGCCAGACTGGTTTTAATTTTCGGCCTTCACTTTCAACTGGTCTGTTACCTGCTGTTGTATTGAATTGATTAACTCAAAGACATGTACATAGGGCTGCTGACCCAATGCACCCAGGACCTTATTGACCTCATCGATCGTTAGGGTTATTTTTGTTTTTTCCATATTATTGTTCCTCATTTACTGTTGATTGTTCGAGCCGTTGCAAACGGCAGTTCAATTCTTTGATCGCATTGATAATTATATAAGGAAGGGCGCTGCCGTTGAAAGTAAGCAGGTCTGTCTCTTCCTGATCTTCCGAAGAGAGTTTTCCTTTTGCCTTATTGACCATGTAAGGGAATAAGGGCTGTACCTCGTGTGCCAGTACACCCACCTGCCTGGCATCGGCTCCAGGAATACCTTCGACATTTTTGTATTTAAACCAAACCGGGTTAATTTGAAGAAGCTTATCCAGCCCTTCGCCAAAAGCAGATATTTCTTTTTTTACCCGCACATCACTCATTACTGACCAGACAAGACCCGTTAACTTCTGCGCCTCTCCATATACAGCGAGGGTTGTACCTGCGGGGATAGCCGGAGCTCCAACGGGTGGTGTACCAATAACCAATGTTGTATTGATCGTGGCTTTATTGCCATTGATGACTAATACATTTGTCGGAACGTTCAATGCACGGTTTTGAAAAAAAATACTGGTGGCGCTGCTAACAATGGTTGCACCTGCGGGTGATTGTCCAAATGCAAAATCGTTGTCCGTATATTTTGAAATGTGTGCAAACACTGCCGGCAACCCGGTCAGTGTGCTGCCTATACGTACATTGCCGATATCCTGTGGATTGGTGATTGCAGCACCACCAAAGGTCAGAGGCTGAAAGCCTACACCATTGTGAAACTCGAAATTGACACCTGTCCATCTTATGGCGCCCGGTGTGGCAGGAACGCCAACATTACCGATCACAATGCCGCCGGTAAATGCTACGGTCCCGGCATTAGTCTCGGCATTGCTCACCATTGTATCGATCAGGTCGGCAAATTGCAATCCATTGGGTCGCTGACCTGTAGCGAAGAAACCTTTTAAAGCTATTTTATTTGACATATAAATTTTTTTAGTTTATATAATAATAAAGTCTATCTCGATAGCCATGGACCCGATACCAATACCTCCGATGCCGGCCAGTCCAATGGTCCCTGACTCGATAACACGTATCCGGTGTGTTTCGGTAGTGACCAAGATCCCTGAGGGAGTTGAGGCTACTGCTACATCGACAGGCATGCCGACAATAAAATTGTCTTCGATGACCATATCATCGATCGCTGGTTTTATCGGT
>DATDIX010000035.1:0-5188 GCA_036520835.1 Chitinophagaceae bacterium
AGATGATTCTGATGCATTGAAGTATACCGGTCTTTTAGATGACCCATGCAATTTCTTAAATGCTTCATTGACCATTGACCATTGACCATTGACTTCTATCCACTTCTCACATTGCTGATCAATGGCCGCATTCATGAAGAAAGCCAGCAACATAGGTGCGGGGCCATTAATGGTCATACTTACAGAAGTTCGCGGGTCGCAAAGATCAAAACCACTGTAAAGTTTCTTGGCATCATCAACAGTAGCAATGCTAACCCCGCTGTTACCTACTTTGCCATAGATATCCGGCCGGTGATCGGGGTCTTCTCCATATAAGGTCACACTATCGAATGCCGTTGACAACCTCTTGGCCGGCTGATCCACCGATACATAATGAAACCGTTTATTGGTTCTCTCCGGACCGCCTTCACCTGCAAACATCCTGGTAGGATCCTCTCCTTCCCTTTTCAATGGGAATACACCCGCTGTATATGGAAAATGACCGGGCACATTTTCCTGCGCCTGCCATTTTAATATATCGCCCCAGTCCTTGTACTTTGGTAAGATCACTTTCGGTATCCTTGTTCCGCTCAGGCTTTTGGTGAACATGGGCTGCTTAATTACTTTATCCCTGACGGTATATTCATAAAAATCCTTATGATACTCCGCTGTTTTTTCCTGCCAGTTGGTAATAAGTTTGCGGCTGACAGGGGTCAGCTGATCAGTATAAAAACTGATCTGTTTTTGTATTGTATCCAACAAACCAGTCTCCTCTCCTTTTTCTTTCAGCATTTCATATACACCCTGCAACTGGTAAAGTTTTGAAGCAATAGCTGACTGGTCTTTTACCAACTGGTCGTAATTACGGTTGTTCTCGCTTATTTCGCTCAGGTAACGGGTGCGGTTTGATGGTATAATGGCCTGGGATACTTTGGCAGTATCTGCAAAATGATATTCGCCGAATTTAGTTTTTGTTTTGGCATCAATTTTCTTCAGTAATAATTCAAATAAATGGTTTACCCCGTCATCGTTGAACTTACTGGCCATTGTACCTACAATGGGCAGATCATCCTCTTTTGCTGTCCATAAGCTGTGATTGCGTTTGTATTGCTTGCGCACATCGGCTAATGCATCCAGGGCACCGGCTTTGTCAAACTTATTGATACAAACGAGATCGGCATAGTCCAGCATGTTGATCTTTTCCAGTTGTGATGCCGCCCCGTATTCCGGCGTCATTACATACATACTCACATCGCAATGATCGAGAATGGATGCGTCGCTTTGACCGACCCCGGCAGATTCTAAAATGACAAGATCATAACCTGCAGCCCTGCATACATCAATGGCCTCCTGCACATGAGAGCTTAATGCCGTATTATCATCCCGGGTGGCCAGACTGCGCATATAGGCTCTCGGGTGAGAAATAGAATTCATCCGTATCCTGTCACCCAGTAAAGCCCCGCCGGTTTTCTTTTTTGACGGATCAACAGAAATGACAGCGATAGTTTTATCCAAAAAATTGGTCAGAAATCTTCTCACTATCTCATCTGTAACACTGCTCTTACCAGCTCCGCCTGTTCCTGTTATACCCAAAACAGGTATGCTGACCTTTAACGTTTCCCCTTTTACTTTTAAGCCATTTTCCGCATTTGTTATTTCCCTGGCGATCTTTCTTACATCTTTAGCTTCTTCCAGTTTCAATGCCGTTTTATAATCAGCCTTGCCATTCAGCTGGACATCACAGAAACGGATAACCTCTTCAATCATTCCTTCTAATCCAAGCTTCCGTCCATCATCAGGTGAATAGATCTTGGTGATCCCATATTTATGCAGCTCTTCTATTTCGACAGGTAAAATTGTTCCGCCACCGCCACCAAATATTTTGATATGGCCGCAACCATTCTCTTCCAGCAGGTCTTTCATGTATTTAAAAAATTCTACATGCCCGCCCTGGTAGCTGGTAATGGCAATACCCTGCACATCTTCTTCAATAGCAGTTTCCACAATTTCCTTCACCGACCGGTTGTGCCCCAGGTGGATGATCTCAGCGCCCTTGCTTTGCATGATCCGCCGCATGATATTGATAGCCGCATCATGGCCATCAAACAAACTGGCGGCAGTCACTATCCGTACTTTATTAGCAGGTTGGTAAGCCATATATTCTTGTTACCGGGCAAAATTAAGTTATTGCACACAAAGAGTAACACTTGTTAGTGTATTGGCCAGGTAGCCGGGTTTTATCCCAAAACGTTGTATTACTGCGAATTTTTTTAAATATGAAACTCCCGGAATAGTATTTGTTTAGATAAACTCATCAAACAATTCTTGTTAGCTTTATGTAGTCGCCAAAAGCACTGAAAGTTCTATCCCTGATCATTTTATTCAATTACAAGCCCTGAGAGAATGTCTTTACGCCAGTTTATTACCGCCAGGAAATTATTAAGACCTTTTACCGTAGTAAAGAACACTGCCATTTATGGCTGGAACGAGGTAGCAAAGAAATTCGGCCTGCATGAAGACCTTTATTTTAACCCCTTACATAAAAAACTTCCCAGGCCTGTTACAGTCATTCTTATCGGGGCCGGTCACCGCGGCTCGATCTATGCTGATTATGCCATTAAAAACCCGGGTGAAATGAAAGTCGTAGCGGTAGCCGATACTAACACTCATCGGAGGCAGAAAGCGGCCCGCCTGCATAAAATTGACCCCGCAAATTGTTTTCACTCATGGGAAGAAGTTTTTAAAAGGCAAAAATTCGCTGACGCCGTGATCATTGCCACACCTGATCAATTGCACACAGCCCCCTGCCTGGAAGCAATGGAAATGGGATATGATATTCTACTCGAAAAACCCATCGCACCCACTGAAGCAGAATGCCGGCAGATACTGGCAAAGGCAAAAGAAACAGGCCGTATCGTGGGTGTTTGTCATGTACTTCGTTACACCCCTTATTTCCGTGAATTAAAAGAGATACTCGATGCAAAAATGATCGGCGAAGTGATCAGTATCCAGCACCTGGAGCCTATTGAGCATATTCATATGAGCCATTCCTATGTAAGAGGAAACTGGCGCAATACTAAAATTGCCACTCCAATTATACTGGCTAAATCCTGTCATGATACTGATATCATCCGTTGGCTGGTGGATGATCCTTCTGACAATGTGCATTGCTTCGGTAATTTAAAATGGTTTAAAAATGCCAATGCCCCCGAAGGAAGTACAGAACGTTGTACCGATGGTTGTGCGGTAGAGCATTCCTGTCCCTACTCGGCGCTCCAGATCTATTACCGCGACCGTAAAAGATTATATGTGTTCGACCTGCCGGATGATAAAAGCCAGTGGAATGAGATCATCATGCATGGGTTAAAGACCACTGACTATGGCCGCTGCGTTTACCGGATGGATAATGATCAACCCGACCATCTTACCGTGAACATCCTGTTCAAGAACGGGGTGACTGCTGCTTTTTCTATGGAGGCTTTTGTTTCTTATGAAGGCCGCCGCACCCGGATCATGGGTTCTATGGGCGATATCACCGGCGATATGGAAAGCTTTACATTGACCACTTTTAAAACAGGCAAAAGAACCACCTGGAGCCTGAAAACAGATGCACACGGCGGCGGCGATCACTCGCTGGTAAAAGACTGGATACAGGCGGTTGGGCAGCAAAACCCAGCTTTATTAAGTTCCCCTATTGATGTATCTGTCGAGAGTCATATCATGGCTTTTGCAGCAGAAAGGAGCCGGCAAAGCCGGACAATAGAAGATATTATACTTTAATTGAATTAAACTCCTTTAGTTTCAACGGCTGCAATAGCTGTTACCACTTTTCTTTCTACTTTTGGCCACTTTATGACAAAACCCTGCCTGATCATAATATTCAATCACCGCTACGACAAGAATATACCGGTTCTCAGAAAGATCTATTCACCACAGTTCTCCCATATCTTTTTTTTGGTTCCTTTTTATAAGGGCACCGATCCGGATGTGATCCCGGTATATGAAAGCTCTTATTATTTTCAAGCCTTTTTTGCGCAGGGGTATCATCGCTTTTTCCGGGAAGAGTTTACCCATTATATTTTTACCGGGGACGATTGCCTGCTGAACCCTTCTGTCAATGAAAATAATTTCATGGAACAAACGGGTTTGCAACTGGGAGCTGATTTTATTCCCGGCTTCATTGAGTTTCATACGTTGAAAGAGGGTGGATGGTGGCATACCCGAAAAGCAGTTGATTTTTTTCATAACCGGGAAGGTGCAGAAGTAGAGAGAGAATTGCCATCAAGAGAAGAAGCGCTAAAGCGTTTCAGCAAACATGGTATAAATATTCAGCCGCTGACCAAACAAAACATTTTTGGCAATAAAAAGATCTCTTTCCTGAGATGGTGGCAATCCTGGCTGTATAAGCAGTTCTTTCTTCGAGTAAAATGGAAACAATACCGGAAGCATGGAAAAATAGAATTGCCCTACCCGGTTGCTGGTTCTTATTCCGATATGTTTATTGTTACCAAAGAAAGCATTACTGATTTCTGCCATTACTGCGGAATTATGGCATCAGTTGGTTTGTTTGTAGAAATAGCTATTCCTACCGCCTTATTATTATCCTCCGGTAAGATCATGCAGGAAAAAGATATGCGGCTGCAGGGCCTGGCCCTCTGGTCGCCGGAAGAAGTAAAGGCTGTAGAAGAAAAATTCAATAGATCGCTGGCTGCATTGCTCAAAGGATTTCCCGCCGGCCAGTTATATTATCATCCCGTTAAATTGTCGAAATGGAACAACGACCTCTGAAAAAGTTTATCGTTATCACAAGTATATTCAAGCCCACTGAAGCGATCGAAAAATTCTCAGCGCTGAAAGATCATCACCTGGTAGTGGTGGGTGATAAAAAGACGCCGGCTGACTGGCATTACAATAATTGCACTTACTTAAATGTAGAGGCCCAGTTGGCCCTGGCTCCTTCGCTGGCCGGCGTTATTCCTTTTAATCATTATGGCAGAAAGATGATCGGGTATGTATATGCCATGCAGCAGGGAGCTGATATTATTATTGATACAGACGATGATAATATTCCTAATACCGGCTGGAGCTTTCCTTCTTTTGAAGGCAATTTTCTTACATCAAAAAATGACCTTGGCTGGGTAAATATTTATCATCATTTCAGCGATCAACCTATCTGGCCGAGAGGGTTGCCATTGAGAAACATCAATGA
>DATDIX010000036.1:0-2020 GCA_036520835.1 Chitinophagaceae bacterium
AAAGACGCCTGCAGAAATAGTTGTCATTACCGGTGGCGAGCCGCTGATGCATAATCTGGATGAACTTACAAAAGAATTAAAAGCAGCCGGGTTAAAAACAAATATCGAGACTTCAGGCGCCCATCCGCTGAGCGGGGACTGGGACTGGGTATGTTTATCTCCTAAAAAATTCAAAACACCATTACCGGGGATATTACCTTATGCTAACGAATTAAAAGTTGTTGTATTCAATAGATCCGATCTTGACTGGGCGGAAAAATATGCCGCATTGGTGTCTCCTGCTTGTAAGTTATACCTGCAACCTGAATGGGATAAAGCTTCTGAGATAACTCCATTGATCATCGAATACATCAAGGCAAACCCCAAATGGGAACTTAGCCTGCAAATTCACAAATACATCAATGTGCCCTGACATTAAAGAGGCTGTCTCAAATGTATTTTCAACACTGAGATACAGAGTAACAGAGAATCACAGAGTTTTGATTCTTAAATTCCTTTTCTCTGTGCAACTCAAATCCTCAGTTACTCTGTGTTGAAATTTCTATCTTTTGAGACAGCCTCTCTTCAGTTTTATAATTCGTCGTTATTCTTTTTCAAATAAACCTTTCCAGGTAAGTGCAGCGAGAATACCACCAGCCAGCGGCGCTGCAAAAAATAACCACAACTGTTTTAATGCTTCTCCGCCTGCAAAAATTGCCGGTCCAAAACTGCGTGCAGGATTAACAGAAGTACCCGTAACAGGAATAGCCACCAAATGTATCAGCACCAGTGTTAAACCAATAGCCAAACCGGCCATATTGCTGTTCCCTTGTTTTGAGGTCGTAGCGAATATCACAAACAGGAAAAGAAAAGTAAAAACAGCTTCAGTTATAAAAGCAGATACGGTAGAATACCCTTCCCCGTATCCATCACCCCAGCCATTGGAGCCTAATGCCCATTCTCCGAAAACAACTCCGGGCATCCCTTTCTGAATAAGACATAATAATCCCGCTGCCGCGGTGGCACCGGCAAATTGTGCAACGATATAGCCGGCAGCATCATTGCCTTTTATTTTCCCGGCTACCAGCATAGAAACAGTTATGGCCGGGTTGATATGGCAACCCGTTATAGGCCCGATCGCATAGGCCATCACCACTACGGCAAGACCAAAGGCTAATGAAATGCCGAGAAGGCCGACAGCATCAGGCCCGGCGGAAGTGACTCCGGAAATAACTGCTGTACCGCAACCGAATAGAACCAGGGAAAATGTGCCGATAAATTCTGCAAGGTACTTTTTCATATATTATGTTGGTTTTAGTGTCAGATATGAAAAAGGTACAGGATGTGTCTGAAAGTTATGGAAAATAGTTGATCTGCCTAATTTTGTCATGCATCCTTGCTTGTTTTACTGTCATCTGTATAATTAAGAAAACCAGTCATTAAAAGGAATAAAAACCCGGTAGTTTCGTTATATACACCGCAAACCTGTTTCATGAAGCGATTGCCGTTTATTTTATATTTACTATTTTTTGTATTTCATTTTTCATTTGTATCTGCACAGCCCTACGATCCCGGAAAAATAAACAAGAAAGCCGTTCAACTCTATAACCAGGCCATGGAAAGGGCCAATGACGGCAATCTTACTTTTGCCGTCGGTCTTTTACAGCAAAGTATAGAAACAGATAATAAATATGTGGATGCCTATTTAGCGCTGGCCAGTGTATACAGTCAATTAAAGAATTATAAGAACAGCGCCGACAATTATGAAAAAGCCTTTGTGCTTGACACTGCTTATACCATAGATCACAAACTTTCTTATTCCATACAACTGGCAGGCATGGGTAAATTCGAAAATGCCCTGAATGCGGTCAATGAATTATTGCAAAAGAAACCGCCGAAGAATGAGACCTCTTTTCAAAACTGCCTGTACAGGAAGCGCTGCTATGAATTTGCCGTTGACTATGCAAAGAAGAACGCCGGCAAAATTTATGTGTTTGAACTTAAGAACTTAGGCAAAGGCATCAACACAGCCGAGTCAGAG